>JACPYM010000067.1 GCA_016196035.1 Acidobacteriota bacterium
GTCGCCGCTACGCGGCTGCACAACCACTGCCTTACATTTTTGCTTACATTTTTGCCATCACCAAACAGTGAAACGGTTGCTGACTCTGCTGCTGTTGATTGGTTTGGAAAGCGCGCTGGCTCAATCGCAACCCGCTGCGCGGAATCCAAAGCCACAACTCTCCGCTCCCGCCGGATCGTCGCCCGCCGTGCGCGACACGTGCGCGAATTTCTGGACGCTGGCACCGGCTGAAAATAACCAGCGCAAGTTATTGGTCTTGCCCGCGCAAGAACCGACCGCGTGGATTGATCCACGTATCAGCGGTGCTGAGCCGAGCGACTGGCGCACGATTCGCGCGGATGAACTCGGTTTTGTTTGGTTGACGCAAGGCGCGCGCACAATGCGCTTCGATCCGCGCAAACCGCAGGAAGGCGCGCGCGCGATGATCTTTGCGCCAACCACGGTCGCCGCACAGCAACAATGGCAAATCGTCACCCGTATGCCCGCCAGCAACCATGATCTAACAGCGGCGGTGTGGCGCGACAAGCTTTATGTTGCGGGCGGACTGACGGCGGAATGGGGCTTCCCGACGCGCTCGCATCCGTTTGATGAATTATGGGAGTTGGATACCGGAAACTGGACCTGGCGTGTGGCGGGCCGCTTCGGGCGCGGGCGGATTTACTGCGCAACGGCGGCGTTTGATAGCAAAATCTGGATCGTTGGTGGCGACGTGATCGAAGCCGACGGCACGCGCCACGCCGTGACGACCGTGCAGCTTTATGATGCACGCACGGGCAAAGTGACCGAAGGCGTTCCCAATACGATTGCGCGCCCGATGCCGCTGGCGCTGGCGGCGCAGGGCAGGTTGTACGTGCTGGGCAACGAGCGCGACAAATACGATCAGCCCGGCGAGATGGAAAGCCTCGGCGTGGGCGAAACGGTGTGGCGGCGCGAACCGGCTGGGCCTGCAGGAATGGGGCCGCTCGCGGGCACGGTGCTCGATGGCAAACTTTATGTCGCGGTGCGCGAGCGCGGGCTGGCGATTTACGATCCGGCCACCAAGCATTGGGAAGCGGATGCAGCCTCACCCTTTGGTAAGCCGCGCTCGTGCCAGATGACGGCCTATCGAGGCGAAATCTGGCTGTTGGGCGGGCGCGATACGGCGGGCGAAGATCAAACGCTGATTTATGCGCCGCAAACGAAGACCTGGCGGCCAGGGCCGCGCTTGCCGCGCCCGCTCAGTTGGGGCGCGGCGGAAGTGGTCAACGACCAGTTAATCGTCACCGGCGGCGCGGCGAGTTATGGCAAGGATTATCTTTACAACGACCTCACGTTCGTTTGGCGGGGCAAAGAGCAAAGCGCCGCGAAAGAAAAGCGGTGACAATTCCTGCATAGCTCTTGAAGCGCTATTGCAGGAATCGCAAGAGCGATGAACAATCAACCATCATGAAAACATTCCTGGTTTTACTGGCAGTGTTGAGCTTCAGCACTGCGCTCGCTAGCGCTGACACTTACCCACGGCAACCCAACGTGGACGCTTTGCATTACGCCTTTCAACTCACACTCAATGATGAGGATGACGAGATCACGGGCGAAGCCGCCATTACGCTGCGCTTCACGGGCGCAGGCGTTAAGGAAGTCGCCTTCGATCTGGCCTCCGTCGCCAACGGCAAAGGCATGACGGTCGCCGCCGTGGGTGCGGGCGGGGCATCGGTCACGTTCAAACATCAGGCGGATCGGCTCATTCTGAGTTTGTCCACGCCGCCACCGGCGGGTGAGCAGCGCGTCTTCACCGTGCGGTATCGCGGCGTGCCGGCCAATGGCTTGCGCATGCTGAAAAATAAGTTCGGCGCACGCGTTTTCTTCAGCGAGAACTGGCCGAACAACGCGCGTCAGTGGTTGCCGATGATTGATCATCCATACGACAAGGCGACCAGCGAATTCATCATCACCGCGCCCGCCAAATATCAGGTCGTTGCCAATGGCTTGTTGCAGGAAGAAACCGACCTCGGCGATGGGCGGCGGTTGACGCATTGGAAACAATCGGTGCCGATTGCTTCGTGGCTGAACGCGCTGGGCGTGGCGCAATTCGCCGTGCATCACGACGGCCTCGTCAAAGGCGTGCCGCATCAGACCTGGGTCTATCATCAGGAACGCAACCTCGGCCCCGCCTGGTTCGAGACCAAATCGCGCCAGGCCATAGAATTTTTCAGCGAACACATCGGCCCGTATTCCTACGAAAAGCTCGCCAACGTCGAAGCCGCCGGTTTTGGTGGCGGCACCGAACACGCCAGCGCCATCTTTTATGGCGAGAAATCCATTTTGGAGCGCCCCGACACCGGCCTGATCGCGCACGAGATTGCGCACCAATGGTTCGGCAATGCGGTGACGGAAAAAGATTGGGATGACGTGTGGCTGAGCGAAGGCTTTGCCACCTATTTTACGCTGTTGGCGGCGGAGCATTACGACGGGCGCGATGCTTTTGTCGCGGGCTTGAAGCGCAGCCGTGATCAGGTCTTTGCGTTGGAAAAACAGAATCCGGGCGTTGCCGTCTTGCATGACAATCTGGCGGATATGAAGAAGGTGCTCAACCGGATCATTTACCAGAAAGGCGGCTGGACGTTGCACATGCTGCGCTACCAGATGGGCACGGAAAACTTCTGGGCGGGCATTCGTGATTACTATCAACGCTATCGCAACAGCAGCGCCACCACCGCAGACTTTCGCCGCGTGATGGAAGAGCATTCCGGTTTGGAACTGGCAGGGTTCTTTCAGCAATGGCTGGTGCGCGCCGGTTCGCCCGTGGTCGAGGGCGAATGGCGTTACGATGCGGCGGCCAAACGCCTCGTGCTCGAATTGGCACAAACACAGCCGGGCGAAGCCTATCGCTTGCCGCTCGAAATCGGGATCACGACTGACGGTATAACCCAGCTTGAAAAGATTGAATTCGCCCGGAAACAACAACGCTTTGAACTCGCGGCGGACAAAGAACCCGCGCTGGTCGCGCTCGATCCGAATACCTGGGTGCTGATGACGGCGCGCTTCGGCAAGCGGTAACGCTCAATCAGAGTTCACGCTGCCGCGTGTCGGCGGGCCGCTACGCACACGCCGCGGCGTGCGCGCTGAACTGCCGTCACCGAAAAATATACAGCAAGAAATGATTTCAGTACTTACGCAGAAGCTTGCCACTGAGGCACCGAGACACAGAGCCAGACCCAGAACTTCTCCAATACACGAGAAAAGCTCCGTGTCTCGGTGCCTCAGTGGCAAGCTTGCTTGGGTTTTGCGTAAGTCCTGGAGTTCTAAAGTCACGCGAAGGGAGCCAGCTTATGACCAATCCGAAATATACTTTTGCAAATTTTGCCCGCGCTGCGTGCGCCCTATTGCTGCTTGCGGGCTTCACCCTATTGCCTGTCATGGCCCAGACAAAACGCTACGAGTCGAAGTGGGAAGCGCTCGATCAGCGCCCGACGCCGGCCTGGTTCATTGACGCCAAATTCGGCGTCTTCATTCACTGGGGTGTCTATTCGGTGCCTGCCTATGGACAGGTGGGCGAATACGCCGAGTGGTATTGGAACCGCATCATGGGCAATCAGCCGAAGTTTGCGCCCTGGCGCGAATTCCATCAGAAAAACTACGGCTTTGATTACATGGACTTTGCGCCGCAATTCAAAGCTGAACTCTATGACGCCAAGCAGTGGGCGAATATCGTCAAACGCGCGGGCATCAAGTATGTCGTGCTGACGTCCAAACATCACGAGGGCTTTGCGCTCTGGCCCAGCGCCGAAGCCAACCGCACCTGGGGCCGTCCGTGGAATGCCGTCGAAATCGGCCCGAAGCGCGATGTGCTGGGCGAACTCGCCACCGCGACGCGCGCCGCAGGGCTGAAATTCGGGTTCTATTATTCGCTCTACGAATGGTACAACCCGCTCTGGAAAACTGACCGCGCCCGCTACGTCACCGAACACATGACGCCGCAATTCAAAGACGTCGTGACGCGCTATCAACCCTCGATCATTTTCAGCGACGGCGAATGGGACATGCCGTCCAAAGACTGGGGCAGCGAGGCCCTGCTGGCCTGGCTCTTTAACGAAACCGCCAACAAAGACGAAGTCGTCGTCAATGACCGCTGGGGCAAAGACACGCGGCACAAACACGGCGGCTATTGGACGACCGAATATGCGGCGGGGCTGAAAGACGGCTCGCATCCGTGGGAAGAAAGTCGCGGGATGGCTTATTCCTACGGCGTCAATCGCGCCGAGCGCGTGGACGATTACAAAACAGCCCGCGAATTCATTTTTACGCTGATTGATCTGGTCAGTCGCGGCGGCAACCTCTTGCTCGACATCGGCCCGAATGGCGACGGCACGATTCCGCCAATCATGGAACAACGGCTGCTGGAAATCGGCGACTGGCTGAAGGTCAACGGCGAAGCGATTTATGGCACGCGCACCGCCGGCCGCCAATGCCAATGGAGCGATGGCCAGCGCCCCGACCAGCAATATGGCGAGTTCATGGTGAAATACAAACTGCTGGATCAGATCGGGCAGCAAGCGAAAGATGGCCCCAATGGCAAGCTGGCCGTCAAACAAGTGTTCTTTACGCAAAAGCCGGACGCGCTCTATGCCATCACGGTTGGCTGGCCGGGCAAACAGCTTGTGTTGCGCAATCTAAAGGCGCCTGCGAACGCCAAAGTCGAAATGCTGGGCGTGCCGGGAACGCTGAAGGCGGCGCTGAAAAACGATACGCTGACCATCACGACGCCCGATCTGGGGCCGGATCAAGCGCCTTGCCAGCATGCGTTTGTCTTCAAAATCAGCGGCGCGGCAGTGCTGTCGGAAAAGTAATTGGTGAGAGAAAAAGGAGATTGCGGAACAGACGGAAATAACCGAACAAACAGAAAAAACACTGGCTGATTTTTCCGTCTGTTCTGCAAAATTCTCTCGGCTTAGCCACGACTGAAAAAGGACACCGATGAAACCATTGTTGCCAGACTTTCACTGCCGTTTATGCGAGTGGATAAAAAGCCTGTTTCCAATACTACTTGTCTTGCTAGTGCCGGGCTTTCATTGCCCGACCGTTGCGCAAACCAAAACGTTTGAGCCGGCGGAGGCGACGATTGCCGACATTCACCGCGCCCTGCGCTCTGGCAAACTCACCTGCCGCCAATTGGTCGCCGCCTATCTGAAGCGTATTGAGGCTTACGACCAACCCACCAAACTCAATGCCATCGTAATCGTCAATCCACAGGCGCTGGCCGAAGCCGACAAACTCGACGCCGAATTCAAACGCACCAAAAAGCTGCGCCCGCTGCACGGCATTCCGGTCATCGTCAAAGACAACTTCGACACCAAAGACCTGCAAACCACGGGCGGTTCAATTGCGCTCAAAGGTTCACTGCCGCCGGATGACGCTTTTCAAGTGCGCCGCATTCGCGAAGCGGGGGCGATTGTGCTGGCGAAATCGAATATGGATGAATGGGCGTTTCGGCCTGTGGTGACTGAGAGTTCGACTGCGGGCATCACGCGCAATCCCTACGATCTGGAGCGCGTCCCCGCTGGTTCCAGCGGCGGCACGGCAGCGGCAGTGGCGGCGAGTTTCGGCGCGGTGGGGCTTGGTTCGGACACAGGCAATTCGATTCGCGGCCCGGCCTCGCACAACGCGCTGGTGGGCATTCGCGCGACGATGGGCTTGACCAGCCGCGACGGCATCATCCCGCTCTTTTTGCGCCAGGACGTAGGTGGCCCGCTGGCGCGCACAGTCGAAGATGCCGTGCGTATGCTCGAAGTGATTGCGGGCTATGACCCGGCTGACCCGATCACGAAAGAGTCCGTCGGCAAAGCGCCGAAAAGCTACACGCAATTTCTCAAGCGTGATGGGTTGAAAGGCGCGCGGCTGGGCGTGTTCCGGCGTTATCTCGACACGCCCACGACTGACCCGCAAATCAAAAAAGTCATGACCAAGGCTATCGCGGATTTGAAAGCACAGGGCGCCATCATCGTTGACCCGTTCGATCTGCCGAGTTATCCGGAACTGACGCGCAATATAAGCTGCAATTCGTTTCATTACGACCTGAACAACTACTTGGCCTCGCTGGGCGAAAAGGCCAAATACAAAACGCTGGCCGCGATTGTGGCCGCCGGTTTGTATTTGCCGGTCAATGAAACGCGGTTGAAAAATTACGTGCAAACGCCCGCGCCCGCGGCCAACCCCTGTCAGGATGTTTATCACGATCCGCGCAGCATTGCCTTGCGTGAGGCTATTCTCGCGGCAATGGAGAACGACAAACTCGACGCCATCATCTATCCGACGTGGAGCAATGCGCCGCGCAAGGTCGGCGATATGCAAAGTCCGGCGGGCGATAACAGCCAAATCCTTTCACCGCAAACCGGCTTCCCCGCGATCACCGTGCCGATGGGGTTTACCAATGGCTCATTGCCGGCAGGGATCACGTTTTTGGGCAGGCTTTTCAGCGAACCGGACTTGATCAGGGTTGCCTATGCCTATGAACAGGCGACCAAACAGCGGCGGCCACCTGTGTTGTTCCCACCGCTACCATAGAAGTGAATGCTTGCCCCGCCGTGTGTGGACAGCGAGAAACCATAGGCTGATTTCTGATTCCCGATTCCCGATTCCTGATTTTTGAAATCAGGAATCGGGAATCGGGAATCAGGAATCAGCAGGCTTTTTGAAGCACACCATTGATTGACGTTGCTGAACTAGATTGGTTTTCACATCAGTATATGGGAAAAGCCGCGCAGCGGGACGGTACCGCGCGCGTGAGCAAGCGGTGCGTCGAACTTACGGCATTGGCCGAGTCGCCCAGGCGCCGCTTGCTCACGCGCGCGGCACCGTCCCGGCACAACGCGCTCCCGTAAACGCAATTGAAAATCTGTTCGACGGCGCAACCGGCGCGGTCAAGAACCAAATCACCAAAGGCAACTGGGTCGTGCGCGGCGTCGAAAAAGTAGACGAAGCCGCCCGCCAAATCTGGTTCCAAGCCAGCGGCCATGTACGCGGGCAAAGACCCGTACCTGATTCATTACTACCGCATCAACTTCGACGGCACGGGCCTGACCGCGTTGACCGAAGCCGACGGCAATCACACGGTCAGCTTTTCAGAGGACAGGAAGTTTTACGTTGACCTCTGGTCGCGCGCAGATCAACCCGCCGTCGCCGAATTGCGCCGCACCGAAGACCGCAAAGTCCTGGCCGAACTCGAACGCGGCGACGCCAGCGAATTGATGAAAGCCGGTTGGCGCGCGCCCGAAGTTTTCACCGCGCTCGGCCGTGACGGCAAGACAGACATCTGGGGCATCATCATCCGCCCGTCGAATTTCGATCCGCTCAAAAAATACCCGGTGATCGAAAACATCTACGCCGGGCCGCACAGTTCATTCGTGCCCAAGACGTTCGCCCCTTACAACCAAATGTGGGCGCTCGCCGAACTCGGTTTCATCGTCGTGCAGATTGACGGCATGGGTACTTCGAACCGCTCAAAGGCCTTTCACGACGTGGCCTGGAAGAATCTGGGTGATGCCGGCTTCCCCGACCGCATCCTTTGGCATCAGGCGGTGGCGGCGAAATATCGCTACTACGACAGCACGCGCGTAGGCATTTACGGCACCTCGGCGGGCGGGCAAAACTCGCTGGGCGGCATGCTCTTTCACCCGGAGTTTTACAAAGTCTGCGTCTCGTCGTGCGGCTGCCACGACAACCGCATGGATAAGATTTGGTGGAACGAACAATGGATGGGCTGGCCCATCGGCCCCGAATACGCCGCCGCGTCGAACGTAGACAACGCGCACAAGCTGCAAGGCAAGCTGTTATTGATCCTCGGCGAACTCGACACCAACGTTGACCCGGCCTCGACCATGCAAGTGGTCAACGCGCTGATCAAAGCGGGCAAGACGTTCGACTTTCTGGAAATCCCCGGCGCGGGCCACACGAACGGCGGCGCGTATGGCGACAAGAAACGCTACGATTTCTTTGTGCAGCATTTGCTGGATGTGAAGCCGCCGGATTGGAATCGGGTGGAGAAGGGGAAGGCGGTGACGGCGGAGGGGAACTGAGGAGGTACGATTTGTTTTCAGGCTAGTTTTTGAGCGGTCTTAATGAAACTGTATCTGATTGCAGGTGATTGTAATTAGCAGGAATATCGATCACGTTGAGTTTCTTTTGGCTCTACGGTTCATAACAGGCTAATATCCGTCTTCCTTTGCTTATTAGTCACGCTTTGGCGAATCAACCACACTCACACATTGGCCGACTTTGCGAACGACGCTTTTAAGTGTGGGGTAAGCTAACAATTGAGGTGTATATGTGGCGAATTGATTTTTCTGATGAAAGCTTGTTTGGTAATGAAGCTGCTGAGGATGAATTTGTAGAAATTTTTTCTAGCTATGCCGTACCACGCGAAGAAGTAAACAACTTCCTCAATGAAGACAACCGTATATCTATAATTAGAGCTTACAAGGGCGAAGGGAAATCAGCCATTTTGCGACTTGTTAGTTTGCGGTTACAAGATCAGAACAATGACTCAGTTATTATCCAGACAACAGCATCTGCAATTTCCCCAGACGTTGACAACAACGATTCTGACCGCTGGGTGCGAGGCTGGAAGCTCAATATTTTGCGATTGGTAGCACGCGAAATAGGCTCAAAGATTTCAATGGCATTCAGTGACGATGCTATTTCTTTGTTGGAAGAGGCAGAAGCAAATAACTATCGAGAACGCTCTTTTGTTTCAAGCATTGTTGATCGGTTGAAATCTTCCGCTGTTCCGATTGAAAGGATGCGACCTGAAATGAAAAATCCAGAGCGGGTACTACAGCGTTGGAGCCAGCAAGGGAGTCCTATTTGGTTAATCATAGACGACGTAGATCAAAACTTTGAAAACACACAGTTGTATAAAACTAAAGTTGCGAGCTTTTTTACTGCCGTCCGTCAGATTGTGAATCTAATACCTGAGTTCAAATTCAGAACCGCTATACGTCCTAATGTATGGGCAATTGTTAAGCGCGAATATGAGGCATTATCCCATGTTGAGCAGTACATCGAGGACATACGATGGGGGCTAAACGACTATAAAGACCTAATATCAAACCGGGTTGAAGGGTATCTACGTCGAACAGATCAATGGAAGAATGGAACTATACCTACGTCCCGATATGAAAAGAGAGAATTTCTGATTAAACAGATTTTTGCCAGCCCAATGCCTTGGGGTTATAACCAAACAAGGGCTGCCGAGTCAGTTCTTTATACATTGTCGAGGCATCGTCCGCGTTGGCTTGTCGAGTTGTGTAAAGAGGCTGCAAAGAATGCCTGCTCACAACGAAAAAACGTAATAACTTATGACCATATTTCGCAGAATCTGGAGAATTTTAGCAAGCGTCGCGTTGATGACACGGTCGCAGAATTTAAGTCTCAGTGTCCCGAACTTGAAGATTTACTAACTGCTTTTGTTGGTCAGCCAGAAAGATTTACAACATCAGAATTAATGTCGGCCATTGGCAATAGGGTTCTCCAAGCTGTTAGTCCCCAAATTGCTGGGTCGTTTGGAAAGCCATCTTCTCGTGAAGTCGCACAATTCCTTTTTCAAATAGGATTTCTAACGGCTAGGAAGGATGTTAGCGATGATGAGTATGAGCATATTTCATTTGCAGAAAACCCTTTATTGTTAAACGCTGTAACAAATCTCGATCAGGGGTTTATCTGGGAAATTCATCCTGTTTTTCGTCAAGCGTTAAAACTCAAAAATGTGATCGGGAAAAAGAGATAAGCACAAAACACTGCTCGATAACCCAACATCTCTAACGGCCAAGGCTGGATGTCGCCCCTTAGAGCAGTTTGATGAATCCTTCCTGCGCAAAGTGATGATCGGTGGTGAGCGCGTCCAGCAAGCCGCGTTGTCGCATCAATACAAAGCTGACGGCATCGCAAAGCGAGTAGGTTTTATCGAGACGGGCTTCCAGCAAGGCGAAGGCAGCCTGATGCAACGCCTCATCAACCCAGACGATTTCGACAAGCGGGTTATGCATGAGTTCTCTTGAGAACGTCAAAACTGACTGGCGAAAATAACCGCGTACTTCGCCCAGCGGGATAAACTCGGCCAGGACATAGCTGTGTGTCAGGCGATAACGGGAGGACTTGAACAGTTTGTCAGCCGCTGCGTGCTGGTCGCTGTTCGCGTCAAAATAGATAAGCAGGCCGGACGTGTCGAGAAGCATGCTGAATCAGGATTGTGGTTGGTACAACGCCGCGTGGTCATCGCCGTAAGCGCGCGCCAGGTCGGCGTCTATTTTTTCATTGTCGCCACAGTCTGGATCGTTGCCGCAAACGACACCGCTTAAGGCAAACAACCGTTCTTCAGCGGCGCTGATTTCTTCTGCTGTGAGCGCCTGCTTCGTTGCAGGCGTACCAAAAGGTTGCTGCGACAAAATGGATGTTTCCACCAAGCTGAGCAAATAGGACTGTGCCGGGACGCCACGCCGAGCCGCGTTTGCAAGCGCGCTCAGAATGATGGGGTTGTTGATTTCTAGGGTTACAGTTTCCATCGCATCACCTTGCTTTTTGAGCATAGCGCGTTTTGCGGCTGTCCGGCAATCATCGGACAGCCAAACCTGATCGTTCCTTCAAGCCTTCAACCCATTCGGCGCGAGCGGCAACGACCGCAACCGCTGTCCCGTCGCCATAAAAATCGCCCCACTCACCGCCGGGGCCAGCGCCACAATCGGGCACTCGCCCGCGCCTGCCGAGGGCAAATCCGGGCGATCCAGCAGGACGGTCTCCAGCTTGGGCAGGTCGCTGAAACGCGGCACGCGGTAGCGCGAGAAGCGCGGGTTCAAGACCTTGCCGTCCGCGAAATCTATCGCCTCGAACAACGCGCCGCCGATGCCTTGAATGATGGAGCCTTCGACCTGATGGTGCAGCCCGTCCGGGTTGATGATCGTGCCGCATTCAAAGGCCGTGACCACACGCACCAATTTCACCTTGCCGTTCGTGATGGCGACTTCGACGCAATTGGCGACGTAGCCCGCTTTCTCAAACCCGCCCGCGATGCCGAAGCCGTGCTGAACCGCCGGTTTCGTCTGACCCCAGCCAAAGGCTTTGGCCGCCGCGGTGAGCACGGCGCGCATCCGTTCATCTTTCAAATTGCGCAGGCGGAATTCGAGCGGATCGAGTTTCAGGCTTTCGGCCAATTCGTCCAGATGCACTTCGCGCGCAAAGTGGTTCGCGGTCGAAGCCAGCGCGCGGTAGGAACCCTGGCGCAAGGGCGAGCGCACGCTGTGAAATTCGTTTTTCTGATTCGGGATTTCGTAGATGGGACGCAGGCCCGCCGTACCGGAATTGTAGTTGTGAAACTCCCAGGCGGTCAGCTTGCCGTCTTTGTCCGCGCCGCTGGTGATTTCGATCAACCCGGCGGGGCGGAAGTAGGCCCAGGCGAATTCCTCTTCGCGCGTCCAGACCAGCTTGACGGGTTTGCCCGCAGCTTTCGCCAAGCGGGCGGCTTCGATGGCGGCCTCGCCGGTGTGTTTGCCGCCGTAACCGGAACCGGTGTCGGGCATGATGACGCGCACCTTTTCTTCGGGAAGGCGCAAGGCGCTCGCCAATTCGCTGCGCACGCCGAAGGGACGTTGCGTGCCTGTCCAAACGGTGAGTTTGCGGTCTTGCCATTCGGCGATGGCGGCGCGCGGTTCGAGCGGCGCGTGCGCGATGTAAGCGACGGTGTAACGGCCTTCGAGTTTGTGTTGCGCGGCGGCAAGGCCAGCGGCGATGGAGCCACGCTCGTTGTTGTTTCCTTGCGCGGGCGCGGCGTTTTGCCCAGCGTTCTGCCCGGCGTTTTGTTTGAAGTAGTCGAAGATGGTTTGCGCCGATGGTTGCGGCGTGGTTTTCCATTCGGCGCGCAGGGCGGCCAACGCTTGCGTGGCGAGTTGCGTGCTGGGCGCGGTGACGCCTACGAAATCGCCATCGCGCACGACGGTGACGCCGGGCAGGCTTTCTGCCGCTTTGGCGTCGAGTGATGTCAGCGTTGCGCCGTTGGCAACGGGACGCAGCACTTTGCCAAACAGCATATCGGGGCGTTTGAGGTCGGTGGTGTAACGGTGTTTGCCAGTGACGATGTCGCGGCCATTGACGCGATGCACGGGCTTGCCCGCGACTTTCCATTGCTCGTGCGGTGTGAGCGCGACGTTGTCGTTGATGGCTTTGAGCAGCTTCTGGCCTTTGGTCAGTTGACCGTAGCTGATGCTTTGGTTTGTCGCCGTGTTTGCGATCTTGCCGTCAGCCGCGCGCAAGGCAGCGCGCTCGGCTTTGAATTGTTCGGCGGCAAGGTCGAGCAAGGCTTCGCGCGCGGCGGCGGCGGCACGGCGCAAACGCGGATTCATGCCCGGCGTTGTGTTGCTGCCAAAGGTGCCCGCATCATACGGCGTCAAATCGGTGTCGCCCATCACCAGTTGAATTGACGACATTGGCACGCGCAACTCTTCGGCAACGATCTGTGCCAGCGAGGTGCGGATGCCCTGACCGACTTCGACTTTGCCGGTGTAAACCGTGACCGCGCCGTTTTCGCCGACGTGCAACCACGCGCCGATTTCTTGCGGCGTGCGCGCGCCGCCGCCTCTGCGCGCGCCGCCCGATTCCTGTTGGGCTTCGGCTTCATTCAACGCCAAGACAATCAGCACGCCGCAACCCAACGCTTTGAAAAAATCGCGGCGCGGCATTTCAAAGTGATAAGCAGGCGCGGCGTGCAACTCATAGCGTTCCGGTTCGAGTTCGTAATCATTCAACAGTTCATTCATTGCGCACCACCTTTCTGTGCGGTCTGTTGATTGGCCGCGCGTTTCATGGCCGCCAGAATGCGCGGGTGGCTGCCGCAACGGCAGACATTGCCTTCCAGCGCGTGTAGAATTTCAGCTTCCGCCGGGTGCGGATTCTTTTTCAGCAGACCTGCGCCGGTCATCAGCATGCCTGAAATGCAATAGCCGCATTGCATCGCGTCTTCGGCCAGAAAGGCTTCCTGCAACGGATGCAGCCGTCCGTTCTGCTCCAAGCCTTCGATAGTCGTGATCTGTTTGCCCGCGACTGTGGTGGCTTCGGTCAAACAGGAGCGCGTGGCTTGGCCGTCAATCAGCACGGTGCAGGCGCCGCATTGGCCTTCGCCGCAACCGTATTTCGTGCCGGTCAAATCCAGGTCGTCGCGCAGGACGCTGAGCAAGCTGCGGCCCGCTTCAGCCTCTATGCGCTGTTTGGTTCCGTTGATGCGAAGCTCGATGGTTTTCATAGGCGTTTCCGTGATAGGTGGGAGCGCAGCCTTTGGAGTGCGGCGGCTCGACGCCGCTTTCGTTTTCGCCTAAGGCCGATTCGGAACAGCGGTGTTTACAGTGGCGAACGAAAAGCTGCGCCAAGTCGCAGCACTCCAAAAGCTACGGCTTATCCGGCGCGATGTAATGCGTCGTGACCAAATCAAAATGGCTTTTGTACAGGCCCGCATCGAAGTCTTTCAGAAACACGGTCATCAGTTGCAACAACGTCGCCGCGCGATGGCCCGGCAACGCCGCCGGATGTTGAAAGCGCCCGGAAGCCGAACGTATGAACAGGCTCTTGTCGGTCAACGGCAGCTTGCGCACGTTGTTGGCCCAGGCGGTGAACAGGTCGCCGTCAAACAGGTATTGCTCGACATTCGAGAGGTAATAGGCCGTCACCGTAAAGCCGTTCTTCTTCAGATACTCGCCAATCGCGCCCAGCGCCTTGGGGCCGGCGAAATTGCCGACGACCGGGATGACCATGTTTTTGCGCTGTAGCCCGCGCACGAATTCATAGTCGTCATCGCTCGCCAAAAAATTGCCCGTCTTGCCGTTGAGATCGGTTTGTGCGATCAGGTCTTTCAACACCGGGAAGCCGCCGCCGCCGCGAAAACCGCCGCCGCCAAAGCCGCCGCCGGGGAAGCCGCCGCCGCCACCCGGAGGCGGGCCACCAAAACCGCCGCCGGGATTGTTGGAGCCGCTGCGATAGCTGATGTTCAAGCCGTCAGTGCGAAACGTACTGTAAACATATTCCAACCCCTTCTGATCGTTTTCTGAAAGCGGGAATTGAAAGTCTTCTTGAATCGTCTTGCGAATCTTGGCGAGGTTCGCGGCATAGGCCTTTTCATCCGCCGGTGTCTGGCTGAAATAATCGAGGATGTCGCTGAGCGCCGATTTCGGCGTCACCGCTTTGTCTTTCGGCAACGGACGGCTCAGCAGCAACGCCAGGAACTGCACGCGGTCGGGCGCGTGGTGAAAGACGGCCTTGTAGAGCAGGTGCTGCAATACAGCCTGACGGCGAATGTCCATGATGAAGACGATCTTCGGGCGGATTTTGGCGATGTAGGTGAAGTTCTGTTCCGGCCCTACGCCCAGATAGGCGCCGCCGCTCGCGCCCAGTTGTTTGAGCTTATCCACCACAGTCAGATAGGCCGTCTCGTTCGAGGTGAAATTGTCAGAACGAAAGAAGCCGCCCTCTTCCGACATGTCACGGCTCAGGCGCGCGAACTCGGCGGGCGTCAGGCTTTCTGGTTGATTGGCGGTTTGCTTAGCGGGCGCGGCGGCCGTTTGGGCGACGCTCAAGCCTGGGCTGAGCAGCAGCAGTGCCAACAGCACGACAGATGGTGCGAAGATAAATTTGAGCGGGTTCTTGCTGACCTGGCTAGAAATCATTGTTGGTTCCTTGTTGAATGCTTTCGTGGTTGCCGTTTCAAAACTACCCGCACAGGGTTTCGCTTATGCCTGCAAATCATTCAGGTATTCCAGCTTGCCCGTGCTGTCGCCGATTTTCTCAGGCTGTGCGCCCAGGCAATCCAGCAACGACAGATACAAATTGGTCATCGGCTTGCCGGGTTTGTAGGCGATGTGGCGGCCTGGTTTCAATTGACCGCCGCCGCGTCCAGCCAGCAATACGGGCAGGTCTTCGTGGTTGTGGCGGTTGCCGTCGCTGATGCCCGCGCCGTAAACGATCATCACATTGTCGAGCAGCGTGCCGTTGCCTTCTTTGGCGGCTTTCAGCTTCTTCAAATACGCCGCGAATAGCCCCACGTGATAAGCGTTGATCTGCGCGACCTTTTCGATCCAGTCGGCGTTGTTGCGGTGGTGCGTCAGCGGATGGTGCGGATCGTTGTGGCCGAGTTCGGGATAGACGCGCATGCTGCCTTCGCGCGCGAACATTAACGTCGAAATGCGCGTCAGATCGGTCTGGAACGCGATCATCTGCAAATCGCACATCAGCGTGACGTAGTCGGTGAAGGTGATCGGAATCCCGGCAGGTTTCTCAATGCCGGGGTTGATCTCGCGTTGCTCTTTGGCGGCGGCGGCGATGCGTTGTTCGATCTCGCGGATGGCGTAAAGATATTCATCCAGCTTGCGCTTGTCATTCGCACCTAACGTGGCGGCCAGCTTTTGCGTGTCGCTTTGCACGAGGTCGAGGATGCTCTTGCGATATTCGGCACGGCGCGCGCGGACTTCGGGTGCCAGGCTCAAATCGGTGGTGCCAAAGAGGCGTTCAAAGACCAGACGCGGATTGACTTCGGGCGGATTGGGCGTGGTCGGCGTGCGCCACGAGATGCTGTTCGTATAGGCGCAGCTATAGCCGGAATCGCAGTTGCCAACGGTGCGCGAGTCTTCGCAGCCGAGTTCGAGCGAGGCGAAGCGCGTCTGCTTGCCGATGAGTTGCGCGCCCACCTGATCAGCCGAAATGCCCGCCTGGATGTCGGCCCCAGAGGTTTTTTTGCAATGCACGCCGCTCAAATACGCCGCGCCCGCGCGCCCGTGATCGCCCGGCCCGTCGCCCAGCGCATTGCCGTTGTGATCATCCAAACCGGACAGGACAAAGATGTCTTCGCGCAACGACTCGAGCGGTTTGAGCATCCGCGTGAATTCATAATTCTTGCCGGTTTGCGCGGGTTTCCACCAATTGATATTCACCACGCCGTTGGGCACATACAAAAACGCGAG
This sequence comes from Acidobacteriota bacterium, assembly GCA_016196035.1. Taxonomy (NCBI): domain Bacteria; kingdom Pseudomonadati; phylum Acidobacteriota; species Acidobacteriota bacterium. The sequence continues at coordinate 15,966 of JACPYM010000067.1, forward strand.
CCGCACCGGCGGTTTGGCTTGCGCGCTCAGCGCGGGCGTCATCGCGTCGAGCAGCGGCAGCGCGATGGCGGTGCCCAGCCCTTTTAGAAACGTGCGGCGTGGCAGGTGTTTGCGTGTAATCAGCATCTATGGTTCCTCTGTCAGTGGTCAGTGGTCAGTGGTCAGTTGCGTTAGGCTGCCGGTATAGCCTGCATCTCCAATCTCAAATCTCCAATTGAATTGCCGGTATCGAACGACGGTTACATTTTTGCCCGTCGCCGCTGGAACGGCAAGCTATTCGCGATTTCCCAGACCAGGGCGGAGAATTTGTAATCCTTGGCCGCGACATTGGCTGCGATCTGTTTAACCGTCGGTTTGTCGTAACGTTCCAAACCGCGTCCCAGCGCATAGGTCAACAGTTTCTCAGCCAAGCAGCGCGCAAAAGCATCGCGGTCGGCCAGCAACAGCGAACGCAATTGCTCAGGCCCGTTGAAGGTGCGTCCATCGGGCAAGACGCCCGAATCGTCCACCGGGAATTTGCCGTCCATCGTGCGCCACGCGCCGATGGCATTGAACTTTTCGAGGCCGAAACCGAGCGGATCCATGCGCGCGTGGCAGGCCGCACAGGTCGGATTTTTGCGATGCTCTTCCAATTGTTGGCGCAACGAAACGGAACTGCCGACTTTGGTGTCGTCCAGCGTCGGGACATCGGCGGGCGGCGCGGGCGGCGGCGCGTTCAGAATGTTTTCCAGAATCCACTTGCCGCGCAACACGGGCGATGTGCGTGTGGTATACGACGAAACCGTCAGCACGCTGGCTTGGGTCAGGATGCCGCCGCGTTCGGGTTTGTCGGCCAGCGACACACGCCGGAATTCAGGGCCTTTGACGCCCGCGACGCCGTAAAACCGCGCCAGCCGTTCGTTCAGGAACGAATACTTGCCGCCGATGAAATCCACCAGATTGCCGTCCCCGCGCACGATGTTTTCAAAAAACAGCTCCGTCTCGCGGCGAATGGACATGCGCAGGTATTCGTCATACTGCGGGAACTTCTCGCGGTCAGGTTCCAGTGATTCCAGCTTCCGCAACTCCAGCCACTGGCCGGCGAAATTCTCCGCCAGTGCGTGGGCTTTTTCATCTTTGAGCATGCGCGCAATCTGCGCCTGCAACACAGCGGGTTGGCGCAGCGTGCCGTGTTGTGCCGCGCGCATCAATTCGTCATCAGGCATGCTCGACCACAGGAAATATGACAACCGCGATGCTAACTCGTATTGATTGATTGGTTGCCCCGACGTGGCCGCATCGCTGCGGGCGGTTTGCGGCGCTTCGCGCTCGATGCGAAAGAGAAAATGCGGCGAAACGAGAATGGCTTGCAAGGCCACGCAAATGCCTTCTTCAAACGAATCGCCTTTGCTGCGCACGAGTGCGGCCAGGTTGGTGAACTGGTTGACCTCGGCAGGCGTCACCGGGCGGCGAAAGGCGCGGTTTGCCACATGCGTCAGGATGGTGGTCGCGCATTCGTCGCGGTGCGCGCCCGGCGCGTGTCCGCAAATAAAAAGCTTCTGGCGGCTGTCGGGCGTGGGGCCAAGCGTTTGGTTGTAGGGGCCGCCGATGTCCGCGCGTGACACGCGCACGTTGTTGACGGGCGGACGATCCTTCAACCGGTCTTCAAAGGCCTTGCGGCGGCGCGCGTTGACATCCGCCGGGACATCGGCGCGCTCTTTGAACTCCGGCAACGGCGGCTGGGCCTTGGTCGAAGGATTCGCGCCGCCCAAGCTTGGAGGCAGTCCGTCGTACAGATTCAACACCGAAGCCGCAATCCAATGGTCGCCCGCTTTGACACGTGTGCGGAACTCTAGGTTGAAGGCGTCGAAATCCTGCTTGTTTTCGCTGAAAGTCGCGCCGCCTTCGGGATCAAGCGCGCGCGTTTGCACCTGCTGCCCATCCACCCACAATGCAAAGGTCACGGCGGCGGAACCAGCCGGACGTTGGCCGTTCAGATAAAGCTTGAAGGTGTACTCGGCCTCGACCGGAAAGCGCTGCGTCAGGTGCAAGGCATTGGGCAAACTCAACCCGGTTTGGTCGTATTCGGCGAGCGGCGTAAAGCTGGGGGCAATGCGTTGCCCCTTGCCGCGCCGTTCGGTCATGGTGGGTTTTAGCGGCGGCACGCCATACACGGCGGTGCGCGCCACGGTTTCGGCGGCGGTCAAATACTTTTCCATCAGCACGGGCGAGAGCGAAAGCACATCGCCGATGTTGTCGAAGCCGTAGCCTGAATCGTCCTGCGGAAAGTCGTCGGCGGGCGCGAGCGCCACGCCCAACAAATCACGCACGGTGTTGTTGTATTCGGCGCGATTCAAGCGCCGCGCTGTCACACGGCCTGGATCGGGGGCCACCAGTTTGTCTAGGCGAACAAATTCGGCTTCTAGCCATTCAATGACTGCCTTGCGTTCGGCTAGGTCGGGTTGCGGCGCATTCTTCGGTGGCATCTCGCCCGCGTGCAGCCGCGCCACGATGTGTTCCCACTGGGCACGCCTTTCATTGAGTGAAGCTGCCGCACTGAGCGTTTCGAGATTAAGGCTGCCCGCCGCTTTCTTGCCGTTGTGGCAAGCGACGCAGTTGTCGGTCACAAACGGCAGGATCGTTTTCGCAAAGCCGCTGTCAAGGGGGGGCTGTTGTGCTTGCGGTGCACGAGTGCCGCTGGCCAGCCAGCCGCCAAAGGCCAACGCCAAAAGCAACAGGCGCTTGCCCCTGAGATGAATAGTTTGGTGCTTCATAGAATAGAGCGTTTTATCTGATGACGAATTCAAATTGATTTGCCGACGCAAGTAGGAAGTGCGGGAATCCACATGAAATTACCTTGTAGATTCTGCCGTAAAAGACGGCCGGAGCATAGGGCGCGTTTCAGCGTTTTGTTTGTGCGAGGTCAGGTAAAACTGGACCAGTCGTGCTGGCTGGAAAGATAGAGAGCGCGGAGCCGTCCCGCCGCCTGCCCTGATGGCTGCAATCCTGGCAACGACTTTGGCACGCTGTGGTCATTGGGGCGTAAGTAGCAGGATCGTAGATAGTGAAAACATAATAGTAACTCTCCGTGCAAATGGACTGAGTGGCGGAAAGTAATAAAAAATGGACTGGCAATGCGGCTGAGATGTTATTTATCTAAGTAATTATTTAGAAGGTTATTTTTGATATTTGCGAAAATAATACTTGACCGGTTAAACCGGGAAGCGTATAAAGCGGCTTCGCTTTTTACCCTTAAGAGGCTTACTTTTAATTGATGGGCGTTATGACCAAGGCAATGCACAACAGAATATCGGCCAAGTTGGTGGCGGCGGGCTTGGCCCCGTGGCTAGGCGATGCCTGTGCGAGCTTTGGGGCGAATCCCAACTCACCAGTCATCACAATGCTGCGGCAAGGCGGAAACGAGGCCGGTTTGTGCTTCGGTTATGAACGCCTTAGTCGGCACGATTGAACGCGCGGGAGCGGCTTCCCGCTCCCTAAAAATTCCAAAAACTGTAATCATAGTAGGGATTTTCGGATGAGCGGGCCGCTCCAGCGCAAAGCGTGGGGCACCCGCTCTTTCTTTTTGTCGCAGCCATTAAAGCTGCGCATACCCAACAGCGCCGGAGCGGCCAAATGGATTGGCAGCGGACTGTAAACCCGTTGTAGCTGCGTGCTGCAAGTAGGTTCGATTCCTGCCTCCGGCATAGGTGTGTCCATACGTAGGAGCATGGTGTAAGCGGTAACACGCCGGTCTCCAAAACCGATCTTCCGGGTTCGAGTCCTGGTGCTCCTGTTTAGGTCGGCGTGTTCTTTTCGGAGATGTGGCGGAATTGGTAAACGCGCCGGTATGCTAAACTGGAGAGTAACGTCGCTCATGTGGGTTCGAGCCCCACCGTCTCCGCTGTAAGTTAGACTCAGTTATTCGCAAAGTAACTCGGAAGTTACTTTGCCGGGCCGTTGTATGTTAATGGAGGGCTAGTCTAATTGGTAAGGCAGCGGTTTCGAAAACCGCCGAGGTCATACTCTTCAGGGTTCGAGTCCCTGGCTCTCCGCTTTTACAGTTCCCGTGCCGGTGTAGCGTAAAAGGCAAACGCTCTGGGATAAGAAACCAGATATTGCCGGTTCGAGTCCGGTCACCGGCACCAATTGGCGGACGTGGCGCAATCGGTAGACGCGCGGCGTTGAGAGCGCCGCAGTTGGAGGTTCAAATCCTCTCGTCCGCACTTTGACAAGCAAGCGTGGCGCAATTGGGTAGACGCGACCGGCTCAAACCCGGTTGGTTGAAGGTTCGAATCCTTTCGCCTGCATGACGCGGATGTGGCGCAAGTTGGCAGACGCGCTGGTCTCAGAAGCCAGTTGTTGTGGGTTCGATTCCCACCTTCGGCATTGATTTGGAGCGGGCGAACAAGTGTTCGGCTAGGTCTCATAAGCCCGGCGCGTTGGGAGCGTTACCCAAGCCCGCAATGCGGGGCGTTAGGCAAGCGGTCAAGCCGTCAGTCTTTCAAGCTGAAAAGCAAGGGTTCGAATCCCCTACGCCCTACTCATTGTTCATTGTTCATTTGTCATTGTTCATTTGTCATTTGAAAGCGAGTGCGTTGGCGATGACAGATGAACAATGATCTGAGCTTGTGGCCTAATTGGTAAGGCAACGGCCTTTTAAGCCGTGAGATTTGGGTTCGAGTCCCAACAGGCTCATTGCTGTTTGAAAACGCGCTCTCGTAGCTCAATCGGCAGAGCGGCAGGCTTATACCCTGTAAGCGCTAGATCAGCGCGTGATCCGGGTTCGAATCCCGGCGGGAGTACTTATGGCGAGCATAGCTCAGCAGCGTGGAGCGCCCGGCTGTGAACCGGGAGGCCGCCGGTTCGAGTCCGGCTGTTCGCCCTTGGCTTGCTCCTCAGCCATTTCCTTTCTCTGGCATGTTCAACACGCGCGCCAGGGTTTGTAATAACAGACTGGCGGTGTAGGGCTTGGGTAAAAAGGCTTGCGCGCCTTCGTCACTGACTTCGGCGGTTTTGCCGTTGGAGGCCAAGCCGCTGCTGGCGATGATGCGAACGTCGGGTGAGAGTTTGCGCAGGGCGCGGATTAGCGCCACGCCATCCATCAGCGGCATCATCAGATCGGTCAGTACCGCTTTGATCTCGTCGCGGTGTTGCGCGAACAAGGCGATGGCTTCGGCGCCGTCGCTGGCCGTGAGCACACGGTAGTTAAAGGCTTCCAGCGTGGTTTGCGCAATTTGCCGGATCGCCGCTTCGTCGTCTACGACCAGAATCAACTCACTGTGGCCGCGCGGCATTTCAACAGAAGGCAGCGCGTTTAAGTGCGGGTGTGAAGATTCCTGGGCCGGCAGATAAATGCGAAATTCCGAGCCTTTGCCGGGTTCGCTATAAACATTGATGAACCCGTGGTGACCTTTGACAATGCCTAGCACCGTAGAAAGACCGAGGCCGGTGCCGTGGCCGACTTCTTTGGTCGTAAAGAATGGATCGAAAATGCGGGCCAGATTTTCCGGTTTGATGCCTGTGCCGTTGTCGGTGACGATGACGCGCACATAACGGCCCGGTTTCGCATCAGCCGCCATCTCGGCATAGGTTTCATCCACGACGCAATTTTCAGCGACGAGCGATACCGTGCCGCCATCGGGTAAGGCGTCACGGGCATTGATACAAAGGTTCATCAGCACCTGATGCAATTGCGTGGCATCACCATTGATCAGCCAGAGTTCGTCCGGAATTTTGGGTTTAATTTCGATGGAGCGTGGCAGCGTTTCCTTGAGAATCTTGGCGATTTCCTTGATCAAATGCTTGAGTTGCACTGACACGCGTTCGCCGCTGACGCCGCGTGCGAAAGAGAGAATCTGTTTGATCATCCCGCTGCCGCGCTCGGCGTTGGTTTGCAAAATCTCCAGCATCTTGAGAGAGGCTTCATCACTGGTTTTGAGTTGCAGCATTTGCACCGAAAGCATGATCGGGGAAAGAATGTTGTTGAGATCGTGCGCAATGCCGCCCGCGAGCGTGCCGATGCTTTCCATGCGTTGGGCGCGCAGGAATTGGGCTTCGAGTTTTTTCTTTTCGGTGATGTCGGTGTTGGTGATCAGAATGGATTTGGGCTGACCCTGGTTGTCGCGTACCAGTTTCCAGCGGCCTTCCACCACGATCGGTTTGCCCTCGCGATTTTTCTGGTGCAACTCACCGCGCCATTCGCCCGTGTTGAGCGCGGTTTGCGTGGCCTTTTGTAATTCGTCGGTGTTGCCTTGAAAGACCCGCTCGCAAATATCCCGGTTCAGAACTTCTTCTTTAGACCAGCCATAGAGCTTTTCGGCGCTGCGGTTCCAAAACAGGATGCGTTGTTCGAGATCACGCACGATGATGGAATCCTGGGCGTGATCCAGCAGGGCTGCTTGTTCCTGCAAACGTTCTTCGGCGGCGCGGCGGTTGGTGATGTCGCGCAAGATCACGGTGTAAAACTTTTCGCCGCCAATTTGCACCTGCGAGATCGAGGCTTCGACCGGGAACTCTTCACGATTGCGGCGCAGCCCAAAAACTTCGCCCAGGGCGCGCATCGAACGGCGCGTGACGCTGGTTTTACCGAACCCCTCAATGTGTTGGCGATGCGCGGCTCGATAGCGGTCGGGAATAAACCGGTCGAGCGGTTGGCCGAGAGCTTCGGCGGCGGAATACCCGAACATCTTTTCCGCGGCGGTGTTGAAAATGGTGACCCGTTGCGCGGCATCCACCGTGAGGATGGCATCCATCGCCGAGGAAATAATGCCCGCCAGTTGTTCCTGCTGTTCATGCAACAGCGTTTCGATTTTGCGCTGTTGCGCAAGCTCGCTTAGCAAATCCGCGTTGGCCGTAGCCAGTGTGGAATTGTCTTTTAGATTGCTCGTGAATGGTTCCATAAAAGCCAAACCAAGTTGCGCGGCTCTACCTTGGGGACTACTGCGGTTTACGTGAATAACTTGATTCTAAGGCTTGACCGCAAGGATTGAAAAAGATTTGCGGTCAGCGGGCGATTTATCTTTACGTTTTTACCTTAGTTTCCTGTTGGCACGCCTGCAAAGCTGCTCAAAGCCGACAAGCGGCCATCAAGTTGCTCCCAATAACCATCGGTGATCTCGCGGCTATATTTTTCGGGCACACCGGCGCGCGTGGCCGTGACTTGCAAGCCCAGGTGCATCAACTCTCGTCCATGCGGCAGGTGCCATAAGATATTGGCGACGGCCAGATGGCGCGCGTGATTGAAACCGGGCAAGCGCCCGGCAAAAAACAGGGTCAGGATGGGTTCATAACGTTGTTCGATTTCTTGTGGACTCATATTCGTTGACCTCCAAAAGGAAAAGCCGCCCGGCAGATAATCTACCGGGCGGCGGTTGGGCAAATGAAAATCCGTTCGAGCGTTGTTGGCCGTTGCCATGTCGCCCGAACGGACAAACGCAGTTTAGGCCTTCAACGGTTAGCGCGCAAGCGTTGAAGGAAGCATGAACAATACATTGACACTCCGTAAAACCGTGTAGTAGCTTTGCCTGGCGTTAAGCAACACGATTGGCAAATTCACCGGCGCGGCCCCGTTGGCCTGACTGGCAAAGCTGTTGATCAACTGTGAATTACGCCTGGGTGGCGCGGTTCACGCAGACCGGAGCTAGAAACACCTGCGAAGCGTTAAAATCTCCATTCCTGAGCGCGGCCTCGAAGCCCTTTTCGGCCCTTACGATCAGAACATCAAGTATCTGGAATCCTTGCTGAGCGTGCGTGTCGGTGGGCGCGGCAACGAACTCACCGTCGAAGGCGATGAGTCCGATGTGCCCATCGTCGAACGCATCCTGAAAGATTACGGACAGTTGTTTGCCGAAGGGAAGACGCCGCCCACCGATGTCGAATTGCGCGATGCGTTCCGGCAGATTGCCGATGACCGCACGGCTTCGTTGCGCGATGTCTTCAACAAACAGAAGCGCATCAATCCCGCCGGACGCAAACAGGTCGCCGCCCGCAGCGCCAATCAGCGCAAATATATGGAAGCCATCGAGCAATACGACATCGTGTTTGGCGTCGGCGTGGCGGGCACGGGCAAGACTTATTTAGCCGTGGCGATGGCGGTGCAATACTTGATGCAAAAGCGCGTCAACCGCATTGTGCTGGCGCGTCCGGCCGTCGAGGCGGGCGAAAAGTTGGGCTTTCTGCCTGGTGATTTGCAAGACAAGGTTGATCCGTATTTGCGCCCGCTATATGACGCGCTCTTCGATCTGATTGATTACGAACGCGCCACCAAGCTGCTGGAAAAGCGCGTGATCGAAGTCGCGCCGCTGGCGTTTATGCGTGGCCGCACACTGGCAGACGCCTTCATCATCTTGGACGAAGCGCAAAATACGACTTCGGAGCAAATGAAGATGTTTCTGACACGCATCGGCTTCGGGTCAAAAGCGGTCATCACCGGCGACGTGACGCAAATTGATTTGCCGTCGGGCCGCAAATCCGGCTTGGTCGAAGCGCAACGCGTGGTCAACGGCATCGAGGGCATCGCGTTCATTCAGTTCACCGAGCAGGACGTCGTGCGCCATCATCTGGTGCAGATGATTATCAAGGCCTACGATGAACACACGCGCAAGATCAGCATCTAGCATGGGCAGCCGTCAGCGGCAGACCATTTCTTTGACAGCCGGGCCGTTGATTGAAGTCGTCAATCGCCAGCGCACCAAGACCGTGGATGCCAAGCGCGCGGCGCAATTGGCGCGGGCCGTCTTGAATAAAATTGGCGCGGGCGAGGCGACGCTGACGATCAGCTTTATTCGTGATCGCCGCATGCGCGAGTTAAACCGCACCTATCGTGGCATAGACGCGCCGACCGATGTGCTCTCGTTTGCTTATCATGAAAGTGAAGATGCCTATGAATTCGCCGCTGACGCCCAGCATCTCGGTGATCTGGTGATTTCGGTCGAGACGGCGGAGCGTTATGCCGGTGAATTGGGAGTGAGCCTGGCGCGTGAGATCGAACATCTGGTGATTCACGGCGCTTTGCATTTGGCCGGTTATGATCACGAAACCGACCAGGGCGAAATGAACCGCTTGGAACGCCGTTTACGTAAACAATTGCTCAGCACCTGACGTCTTGGGTCTGAAGTCTGAGGTCTGAAGTCTGCAATGGAAGCTGAAATAGTTTTGACCGGCGTCTTAACGTTGGCGCTGGTCTTATTTGCCACCGCCAAAAGCGCCCTTGACGAACTGAGCGATGTTTCGCTGCGTTTGTTGGCCAGCGAAAGCAACGGCACCCCGCACGCCGCGTTCTGGCACGAAATCATCGAGCACCATCATCAACTCAACTTTACCCTCACCTCGGGCATTCATTTCTCGATTGCCGCGATTGCCATTCTGCTGACTTCGATTGCGCATCAACTTTGGCCCACTTTCTTTTTGGCGTTTGCCTTTGCCGCGATGCTGGTGACGCTGGTGATTTTCCGCCAGGTCGTCCCGCTGCTCATCACGCAAAACCATCCTGAACGCGCTTTGTTGCGCTTGCGGTGGCCGCTGCGCGTGAGCTGGCGCACGCTGGGCTTTTTTACCTGGCCGGTCTATCGCAGCCTGCGCGCGCTCAAGCGGAAGCGCGACGAAGTGCAAACCGCCGCCACCGAAAGCGAGGATGCCGAAAGCGAGTTGCAGGCCCTGATTGATGTTGGCGAAGAAGAGGGCATTATTGAAGAAAGCGAAGGCGCGATGATTCAATCCATCATCCGCTTCGGCGACCGCACCGTCGTCGAAGTGATGACCCCGCGCCCCAGCATCGTCGCCATCGAAGCGCGCGCCACTTTGCAGGAAGTGCGCGACCTGATCGTGCAATCGAAATACTCGCGCCTGCCCGTTTACCGCGATCAACTCGATGACATTTTCGGCGTGATCTATGTACGCGACTTGCTCAGTTATTGGGCCAGCGGCGGTTCTGACAATCTCAAACTCAAACGCGCCGGCGAGATTGCGCGCAAGAACCTTTACGAAGTGCCCGAAACCAAACCGATTGACGAACTCTTGCGCGAGATGCAGAAAGCCAAAGCGCAAATGGCCGTCGTCATTGATGAATTCGGCGGCGTCGCCGGTTTGGTGACGCTGGAAGACCTGCTTGAAGAAATCGTCGGCGAAATCGAAGACGAAGACGAACCCGAACCGCAAGCCGCTGAGGTCGAAATCATCAACGAAGAGGATGGTTGTTATATCGTGCGCGGGCAGGTTGAAGTCGGCAAGGTCGAACGTCTGTTTGACGCCGAACTGGCGGCGGACGATTTCACCACCATCGCCGGACTGGTGATCAATCAACTCGGCCATCTGCCGGCGGTTGGTGAGACCCTCGACTTTCGCGGCCTCGATTTTGAAGTGTTGGAAGCCGATGAACGCCGCGTCTCGCGCCTGCGCATTCGCCGTCAAACCGCCGGGCAAGAGGCCGCAGCGCGCGCGGCAGAGGCCAGCACCGCCGCTCAAAAGCATGATAAATAGCCACGCGGCAAGCCCTGCTGCGGCGCTTGCCTTTACGTGCACTTACCTGATTTGGGCAGGGCACGGGCGCTGTTATGATGCGCCTCGCAGTGCGCTGCAATTCTCACTCACAAACTTCATGACAAAGGAGCCAATTCCATGACATCACGCAAATGTTTCGTATTGCTTATCCTGGCAGCATTGACCAGCAGCGTCTTTGCGCAAGCTTCAAAACCCAAACCCGCTGAAGACAAATCCGCCGGGGCCGCCAAAGGCGCTGGACAGATGGCTGTGCCCACTGGCAAGCCCGTACTCTGGCGCGATCCCGGCGCAGTCGAAAAGCTGGACCTGGCCGGCGGTGCGGCGGGCCGCGCAGGTGCCCCCAAACCGCCCTTCACTTTTGTCGAAGAGAGCCTTTCGGGCACCAATCCCAAAGTCAAAATCACGGACGCCAACAAGGTGCAATGGACGATGAAATTCGGCTCTGAGGTCAATGCCGAAGTCTTTGCCTCGCGCCTCGTTTGGGCGGTCGGCTATTTCGTCGAGCCGGCGTTTTATGTGGCGCGCGGCACGGTGCAGGGGGTCAACGGCGCTTCGTTCAAGCGCGTCAAAAAAGACATGCTTGATCCGGCCACCGGCCATTTCACCGCCGCCCGTTTCGAGCGCCAGAAAGACAAAGGTGTGAAGAAGTTTGAAGACGCCGAGAGCTGGGCTTATGAAGACAACCCTTTCTTGAAAACGCCCGAAGGCAACCGCCAACTCAACGGCCTGAAAGTGATGATGATGCTCGTCTCGAACTGGGACAACAAAGACGTGCGCGATGCCGGGCGCGGCTCGAACACAGCGCTCTTTCAATATCCGAACGAACTGCGCTATCTCGTCACCGATTGGGGCGGCACGATGGGCAAATGGGGTGGCGTGCTCAGTCGCGAGAAATGGGATTGCAAAGGCTTCGCGGGGCAAACCAAAGATTTCGTCAAAGATGTGCGCAATGGCGAAGTGCGCTTTGGTTATTCGGGCCAGCACACCGGCACTTTTGTCAAAGGCATCACGCCCGCCGATGTGAAATGGCTGCTCGGTTATCTGGGCCGCATCACGGATGTGCAAATGTATGAGGCGCTCAAGGCCAGCGGCGCGGCGCCCGAAGACGTCACTTGTTTTACGACGGCGTTGCGTGAGCGCATTGGACAGTTAAAGCAGGTCGCGCAGTAACGACAACTTGCTAAAGAAACCACGGGGGGCACGGGGAACGCTGGGAAGCGGATGTCATTTGCCCTCCCAGCGTTTCCCGTGCCCCCCGTGGTTTTTCCCGCCTCAGAATTTCTGTAACAACTCCACGTAGGCAAAATGGCCGCCCGGGTTGCTGCCGCCCAGCGGATAAATCGCCGCTTGCACGTTGCCGCCGCGCATCCCGCCAAGATAGAACGTCAGCGTCGTGCGTGACGTGACCGTGATGTCCGTACTTGCGTCAAACAGCCAGCCCAGGCTTTGCTTGCCGCCGGTCGCGCGCCCGACAAAACCGAAGCTGCGTTTTTGAAACGCGCCGCCGCCGACATACCACAGATCGTTTTTGTTACTCAGCCGCAGGTGGTGCGCATCTAATCGCGTTGCCAATTTGGCGTGCGGTTTCAGCCGCAACTCGGCAAAGACGTCTTCGTTGTTCATCGCATTGAAATACGGTGTACGCGCGTAAATGCGGGGCGTCGGTAGCATCTGGAAAAACGTCGTGTGCTTGCTATCCGCCGCGTTGCCATCGCCCGTGCTGCGGAAATAGCCGCCGCGCAGCCAGGGCTTCAGCCGGTTGGCGAATTTGTTACCCGCGAATGAATACCCCGCTTCGGCGGCGATGGCCCCGGCGCGCTGATCCTGATTGCCCCACGCGCCGAATTGACCCGCGCCCCAAAGCAGCCAATCGGCTTTGCCTTGGCCCGCTTTGCGGACGCCGATGTAATGCCCGCCGACCGTCGTCACGCGGATGTTTTCTTTATCCAGCGTGCGCAAGGCCGCGCTGCGATTGTCGGTTTTGAGCACCGGACGGCCATCGTGGTAATGCGTGACAAAGGTTCGCACTTCGCTTTCGCCCGCTTTGGCTTTGATGGGTTTGGTAAAGGCCGTGTACCAGATGTCTACGTCGAGTTCGTCATTGCCGTTGAGTTGGAAGACGCCTTCGGTCGGACGCGCGCCGAAGAAGGTCAGATTGCCCGCTTTGAAATTGCGCCCGAATTGCACCCCGTCAAAGCTGCGCCCGACGTGTGAGAAGCCGAACGCGCCGATCAGCCGTTGTGAGATGTGATCGCGTTTGACCGTCGCCAGCGTCACATCGGTCGGCAACACTTCCAGGCCATCGTTGAATTCAAAGCGGCCCAGCTTCAGGCTGCTGGCTTTGTCGCCGAACAAACCTTTGAAGCGGACAAAACCCTGTTTGAAAATCAGGCTCGCGTTCTGTTCGCCGCTGCCTGCGAAATACGTTGCGCCAAGACCGAGTTGGCCTTGTGGCGCGGCGGCAATCGAATGTGCCGGTACGTTCATCAGCACGGGCACTTCGCCTTCCAGTTGCCATTCATATTTTTCCTTGCTCTGACTAAAACCGAAACGCAGTTGCGCCGCGCCAAAGGTGTAAGACGGATCGGCCTTGTCGGTCTCGAACCAATCCCAGTTTTCGGCGCGCAAACGCAGGCTGCCCGAAAACGTCACGCTACCTAGTTTGATCGGCGCAGCCGCGGCGGCGGGTTTCGGTGCGGCGACGGGCGCTAGTGTAGGTGTGGCTTTGGCGACGGGGGCGACAGGCGTCGCCGCCACGTTGGCCTGTTGCGCCAGTCCCGCCGATTGACTGAGCGCGACAAGCAAGAGTGCAGTGACGAAATAGCAGAGTTTTTTGGTGGCGTACATAGTTCTAATCCTCCTGCAAAAAGATAAAGCTCACGCCGAACGGATAAGTTGCGCACTCCGTCATTGCGAGCCAATGTGTGTTGGTGGAAAAGGTTGGTGTGTTGAGAGGCGCCGTCAGATGCGATGCTGCGAGTGGTACCGCACCAAGCGTCAAGCCGCCGCGCGTTTGTGCACGGCAAAGGCGTCCATCAGCAGATACAGCAAACGGTCGTGGACTTCGACGTATTCCTTTAGATGGACGATGGAGCGTTTGTCGCGCGGGCCTGGGATGTTGACCTCGATTACTTCGCCAATGACGGCAGCGGGGCCGTTGGTCATCACCACGATCTTGTCGGAAAGAAAGATCGCTTCTTCGATGTCGTGGGTGACGATCAGCACGGTATCGGTTTGGTTTTCGAGCGCGAGCAGCTTGACCAACTCTTCGTGCAGCGACGATTTGGTCAGCGCATCGAGCGCGCCGAAGGGTTCATCCAGCAACAAGACTTCGGGGTGAATGGCGAACGCGCGCGCGATGGCGACGCGCTGTTTCATCCCGCCCGACAGTTGCGCCGGTTTCTTATCGCGATGCTCCCACAGATTGACCTTCTGCAAAAAGCTCTCGACCGTCGCGGCCTTGTCGCGCTTGCTCAATTCGGTACGGACGGAATCCACGGCTTCAAAGATGTTTTGATACACCGTCAGCCAGGGCAGCAGCGAATAGTTTTGAAAGACGATGCCGCGATCCGGCCCCGGCGCGTCAATGGTCACGCCGCCCAACACGATTTCGCCCGCGCTCGGTTTGACTAATCCGCCGATGGCATTGAGCAACGTAGATTTGCCGCAGCCCGAATGCCCGATCAGCGCCACCGTCTGGCCGCGCGCAATCGTCAGGTTGATGTTTTTGACCGCCGTGAATGGGCCGCGCGGCGTGTCGAAGCGGATCGTCAAATCGCGCACCTGCAAATACTCGGTCGTGTGAACAGGAGAAGGAGGTCTATTCATAATTGATAGTTGACAATTGATAGTTGATAGTTGGTTGGCCGACAGTCGAAGCCTCCGAGCGGGGCACTATCAACTGTCAACTATCCACTATCAACTGTAAGAAAACCGTTTCGCCACCAGATCGAAGCCACGATCCAGCAACAAGCCAACGATGCCAATGAGCAGAATGGCCGACATCACGCGCTCCAGGCTGAGCGCGTTCCAGCTATCCCAGACGAAAAAGCCGATGCCGATGCCGCCGGAAAGCATTTCGCCCGCGACGATCACCAGCCAGGCGACGCCGATGCTCAAGCGCAACCCAGTCAAGATGTGTGGCAGTGCGAACGGAATCAGGATGCGGCGCAGGTAGCGGCTTTTTGAAAAAGCGAACGCGCGCGCCACGTTGCGGTGATCATCCGGCAACGAGGCCACACCGAACGCCGTGTTGATCAACGTCGGCCAGAGCGACGTGATGAAGATGACGAAGATCGTCGCTTCGCCCGCGTGCTTGAAGACGGCCAAGCCAATCGGGAACCACGCCAGCGGCGAGACCGGGCGCAGCAATTGGACGATGGGATAAAACAGCTTCTTGCAGGTCGTGCTGGCACCGATTAACAAGCCCATCGGAATTGCGACCAGCGAACCCAGACCGAAGCCGATGAAGACACGCAGCAGCGAACTTGCCATTTGGATGCCGACGCCTTTGTCATTCGGCCCGTTGTCATAAAACGGATGACTGACCAGTTGCCACAGCACGGCCAGCGTTTTGATTGGTCCTGGCAAGGCGTCTTGCGATAATCCGCTGACCAGGCCCCAACCCGCCAACAACAAGGCAAAGCCCGCGAACATCCAGGCGCAAGAGATGAGGGACGCCTTGGCGGAGGCGAGCAGCTTGCCGAAGGAGAATCTTTGCAAGCGGCTCTTGGGCCAGCTTGCTGTGATAACGGCTTCTTCTTTCATAACAACTCCCTAAAGCTGTCCGACAAGCTGCCAGCCTTGTCATTACCCAAATCTTTTCTCTTTGCGCCGGAGGCGCAGCGGA
>JACPYM010000068.1 GCA_016196035.1 Acidobacteriota bacterium
GCAACGCCGAAGCGCCGCTTGCTCACGCGCGCGGTACTGTCCCGCTGCGCGGCTTTTTGCCATACACCGAAGTGCAAACCGATCTAAGTGAATTGCCAAGAGAATCAAGGCAAGAGAATGAGAGCCTTGACCAGTAGGGTGATCCCTTGGCCGCCATTCCTTTGCTCGCTGCTTTTCCTCAAAATAGTTTTGGCAACTCACTTAGATTGGGTTGCAATTGCTTGTACGGTGTCCCTAGGCCGCGCCTGAGCAAGCGCAGCCTCGGAACTACACTTGTTCAAGCCATTAGGCGCTTTGCCCAGACTGCGCTTGCTCAGGCGCGGCCTAGGAAGACACGGCGCTTTCATTTTGTTACCCAGCGCATAGCGAACAATACACACGCGGAAACCAGCGCCGGAATGGCGGCGGCCAAAAACAAGGCGCGCGAACTCCAGTGCCACGCCATCAATTGTCCGCCGACCAGCGGGCCGGCGATGGCACCCAGGCGGCCTACACCAAGACCCGCGCCGATGCCGGTCGCGCGCAACTCGGTCGGATAAAAAGTCGCCGCCAACGCATTGATGCCGACCTGCCCACCCATCACGCCGACGCCCGCAATGAAAACCACGACAAACAGCAGGGCGAGCGAAAGGCCGGACCAGCCGATAAACGCAATGTTCAGCGCGGCCAGCGCGAAACACGGCGTCAGCACGGCGACGAAACCGAAGCGTTTCACCAGCCAACCCAGCAAAATCGCGCCGAGCGTGCCGCCGATTTGCAGCGTCGTCCCCACATAAACTCCGGTCGTGTCGGCATACCCCGCATCGCGCACCACGGTCGGCAACCAGCTTGAGAGGAAATAAAGATTCAGCAGATTCATGAAATTCGCCGTCCACAACAACGCCGTGCCGCGCGCGCGACCCGCGCGAAACAACTGCCACAACGGCGCGCCACCTTGGGCTTGTTCCGGCACGAAAAACTCTGCCGCCTCGGCATAACGTTGCGCGGGATTGAGGCGGCGCAACGCCTGTGCAAGCTTCGCCTGTACTCGGGCCTGGGCTTGGGCCTGGGCCTGGGCTTGGCCTTTCACGGCGAGAAATTGCAGCGACTCCGGCAGCCAGGCGAGCATCGCCAGCGCAATCACCAGCGGGATCGCGCCGCCGACATAAAACACCGCCCGCCAGCCGTAATGCGGAATCAGCCACGCCGCGATGAAGCCGCCCAGCGCCGCGCCCGCCGTGAAGCCGTTGCCGACGAGCATCATCACAAAGACGCGCGAGGATTTGGGGCTGAACTCGCCGCACAAGGCCACGGCATTGGGCATAATGCCGCCGAGTCCGAGTCCGGCGCTGAACCGCAGCCAGCGCAGTTGCTCGACCGTTTCAGCCTGCGCCGTCGCCATCGTCAACACGGCAAAGAACAACGTCGCGCCGATCATCACGGGGCGGCGACCGAGCTTGTCGGCCAGCATCGAAAAACCCAGCGAACCTAACAACACGCCCAACAGCGTCGCGCTGAACACCGGCGCCATCTGCGCGTTTTGCAGCTTCCAAGCCTGGATAAGCGCGGGCGCGATGTACCCCATCGCCTGCACATCGAAGCCGTCTACGATCAGGCAGACGCCGCAGAGAATGAAGATGCCGAGTTGATAGACACCCAATTCAGCCTCGTCAAGCGCCTGTGTGATGTTGATGCGCGCGTCTGTTTGCATGAAAACGTAAAGCGAAAGCGACAGCCGGACTTGGAACATTGCTTGCACGGTAAGCCGTGGCGCAGGGGCGTTTAGAGTTCCGCCTTTAGGCGGTCGGCGGCGCGTAGCGCCGTGTTTATGCGCCTGCGGCGCGCCACCGCCTAAAGGCGGAACTCTAAACGCCCCTGCGCCACGCGGTACTTTTCAATCATTGCTTCAAACTCGGTGGTTCCGGCTCTGTTGTTCCGGCTTAGAGCGCCTGCTCGCGCCAAAGCCCCAGCGCCTTTTGCACCGGACGATCCGAGAAGCTGAACAATACGGCTTCACTCGTTGCACTATGCGCGACGGGCTGCCAGTTCGGTACAACGAAAACATCGTGTTCCTGCCACGCAAAGGTTTGCGCGCCAACGCGACTGCTGCCGGAGCCTTCCGCCACGCAATAAATCGTGGCGTCGCTCGAACGATACGCCGCGCCTGAAAAGCCTGCCGGCAGCAGTTGCAGAAACGCGCCGATGGTCGGCAGCGGCGCGCCGCCTGTCGCCGGGTTGACGTATTGCAACTTGATGCCGTGCGTCGCATCCAACGGGCCGTTTTGATAAAGCTGCTGCAAGGCCGCGCGGCTGCGCGCATACGGATAGGCAAAGACCGGCGACGACAGACGCGGCGCGCGGTATTCGAGCGGCAACATATTCGCCGCGTAACACGCCTGCGCATCGCCTTCGGGACGCGCCAACGGTTGTTGCTCCGCCGGATAGTGTTCGGCAAAACTCCCGCTTAAGGAATTCACCAACGGAATATCCAATCCGTCCAGCCAAATGGCTGGCCCGGCGCCGTCCTCGCTAGCTGGTAGATTGCCGTGATCGTGCCACGCCCACGACGGCGTCAAAATAAAATCGCCCGCCTGCATCGCCGCCCGTTCGCCCTCCACCGCCGTAAAGCCGCCATTCGATTCCAACACAAATCGCAAGGCCGAAGCTTGATGCCGATGGCTGCGCGCGATTTCACCGGGCAGCACCAATTGCAAACCGGCGTACAAACTTTCGGTAATCCGCACGGAGCCGCGCAAGCCGGGATTTTCTAAAACGAGGACGCGGCGTTCGGCCTGCTCCGCGCTGATGCGCTGGCCCGCCTCCAGCAACAGCGGGCGCAATTCGCTATAAGACCAATGCGCGGGCTGCGTCAGCGTGACGGGTTCGGGTGTAACCAGTTGCGCCAGCGCTTCCCACAGTGGCGCAGCGTTTTTCTGAGCGAGCCGCGCATAGAATTCGCGCATCGCTGCCGAGGCATCCGGCGCGGCATAAAATGGTTTGGTCATCAATCCCTTCCCTCGCCTCAAGCCGCGCGCACAGCAACGTTCATGGTGCCGATGCGTTCAATCGTAGCGACCAGTTGATCGCCGGGCGCGATGGGCCCGATGCCTTCGGGCGTGCCGGTGTAAAGCAGATCGCCGGGGTAGAGCGTGTAAAACGACGACGCCAGCGCAATCAATTCCGGCACATTCAGAATCAGGTGTTTCGTGTTCGAGGCTTGCCGCATTGCGCCGTTCACGGCAAGCGTCAGGTCTAAATTCCCCGGCTCGGCAATCTCATCGGCAGTCACCAGCCACGGCCCCAGCACGGCATAGGAGTCCACCGATTTGCGGAAGCTGCGGTCTTCCGAACCGCGCAGCGTGATGTCGAGGCCAATCGCATAACCCGCGACGTAATCCAACGCTTCATGCGCGGCAACGTGGTTGGCCTGCTTGCCGATGATGGCGACCAATTCGACTTCGTGATCGTTGCGGCGGTCGAGGTGGCGCAACTGAATGCCTGCGCCCGCGCCGACGAGCGCGCTGGTGGCCTTGAGAAACAAACCCGCGCTATGAATGGTGATCGTGTGCGCCACGTTGCCATGATGCACGCCCGCGTCATCTTTCACCTCATTCAGATGCTTTTGATAATTCACGGGCGCGGCGACGATCTTGCCGGGATTGGCGACCGGGCTGAGCAGCGGCAATCCGGCCAGCGGCAATACCGGCGCAGCCGCAGCCAATGCGCGCGCGCGCGCCACGACAGCTTCCCAATGAAGCAGCAGCGGGTCGCCTTGCGGCCAGGGATATTGATAGCTGGGCAACACCTCAAGCGCCGCGCTCACATCACGTACCTGCGCGCCTTCGACCAAGCCGAGGCGATTTGCTCCGAAGCGACAGATTTTCATAGGGAAATGTGGTGTGCGGTTTTTAGCTCCGTAGGAGCGGCCTGTTTATAGAACCGTGCGCGGTCAGTCTCCCTAGCTCCGTAGGAGCGGCATCTGACACATGCCGCTCCTACGGAGCTAGGGGAAAACGGACTGCCTCAGCTATAAACCGGCCGCTCCTACGGAGCTAGTTGACAACTCCCGCTTAGAACAACAGCTTCAGCGCGAACTGAATCTGGCGCGGCGCATACACGCCCGCCGTCGTCGTGATCTTGCCGAAGGCTGCGTTGCCGAACGCCGTATTCGGTTGCCCGAAGACCGGATGATTCGGCAGGTTGAACACCTCCGTGCGGAATTGCAGGTTCCAGCCTTCATACAGCTTGAAGGTCTTGAACAGCGACGCATTGATGATGCTCTGGCGCGGGCCGACACCGACGTTGCGCGGCGCATTGCCCAGCGTGAAAGCCGCCGGCAAAGCGAAGGCCGCCACATCGAGGAACTGTCCGCCCGTGCCGACGGTCGGGTTCGACACGCGAATGTTGCTGCTGACCAGATTGGGACGTTCACCGCCGCCGCCGATGATGCCGCTGACCGCCGTTTGATCGGTGACGGTGAACGGCAAGCCGGTTTGCCAGGTCAGGCTGCCATTGGTTTGCCAACCGCCCAACACCGCGCCTGTCGCGCCTTTGAGCGATTTGCCGAAAGGCAGTTCATAGTTCGCGCCGAACGAGAAACGATGCCGCACATTGAAATCGCTGACGGCCCAGTCATATTTCCTCACGTTCTCAATCGCGCCCGCCAGCGGCCCGATCAAGTTGCCGTAACCGCCCGTGCTGGTGCCGAGGCCGGTGACGTTGTCGTGGCTGTTGCCGAAGTTATAGCCCGAAGTCAGGCTGAGCCCTTTGCCGAAACGGCGATTGAAGCTCAGTTGCAACGCGTGGTAAGTGGAAGTGCCGCTCGCCGTGAAATAGCCAATCGTCGTCACGCGCGGCGCGGTCGCCGCAAACGGACGCGGATTCGCCGTCGCCGAACCGCTCGGCAACGCACGATTGATGTCAGGCAGATTCATCGCCAGATCGTAACCGCGCGTGCCGACATAACCGACGCTCATCACGTTGTTGCCGAATTGTTTTTCGAGCACCACGTTGTATTGCAGGTTGTAACTGGTCTGGAATTTCAAATCTATGGCGGCCAGCGTCGAGGGCGGAACCGCCGCCAGATTCAACACGCCGTTGACGGTCGGGAAACCGCTCGCCGCCAACGGACGCGGTACGCCTTGCGACAACGTACCGATGCCCGCCGGGCAATTGTTATTGGCGTAATTGCCGGTCGTCGAAGTTCCACAGGTCAGCGCGCTGGTCAGCGGAATGTTCTTGAGCGCCGCCGCCGAAGTCGTATCGTTCTGGAAGAAGCTCAGTCCCAGGCCGCCGCGCAACACCATGCCGTGGCCCAACGTGGCGGCGAAACCGAAACGCGGCGCGAGACTGCCGTAATCAGTCGCAATGCCCGCCGTGTTGCCCACGCCGTTCTGACCCGCGACCAAAATCGTCGAAGTCGCCGGATCGAAATTCGACAGCCGGTTATATTGCTCGGTCTTTGCGGTGTAAATGTCATAACGCGCGCCCACATTGAGCGTCAGCCATTTGTTCAGACGCCAATCGTCCTGCACGTAAGCGCCGACTTCCCAGGCGCGATAGCCCGGCTTGTAAAGACTGGCTTGGCGAATGATGGTGACGGGTGCGCCCGCGATGAAATTCGCCAGCCCGAAATTGAGCGGCGCGGGCGCATTGCCCGCCGTTGCGTTGAAAGTGAATTCGCCGCGCGGACGCGCGCTTTGCACCAGCGAGAATTGACGGCGAATCAGACTCGCGCCGAATTTGAGGTTGTGCGCGCCTTTTGTCCACGTCAACGCGCCGTTGTATTGGTAGGTGTTGTCGAATTGCAGCAGCGGCACAAAGATCGCGTCGCCCAATTCCTGAAAGCCCTGAATGAGCACGCGCGGCAAGCCGAACGTTTGATTGTCGCCAATGTTCACGCAACTCACGGCGTTGCACGGGAAGCCCAAATCATTCGCCGTGTTCTTGCCGTCATTGATCGTCTTGGATTGAATCGCCAGCCGCAAATAACCGACCTTGCCTTCAAACAACAGGTTCGGGCGAATCGTGCGCACCAGGTTGAGTTGGATGTTTTGCGCGCGCGTTTCATTCGGTCCGGCAAAGGCGAACAGCCCGCCCGGATTGATGCCGCCCGCGTCGGGGAACCCCGTCGGTTGCACGGTCGTGATGTCGTTGAACGAATAGCGGCCAAAGAAATTGGTTTTGTCGTTGAAACGATGGTCTACGCGGCCATCAAAGGTCGTAGCGTCTTGCGGACGCACCGGCGACGAGGCGTAATTCGCCACGTTCAGTCCACCGCTGGTCGGCAGCGGATAAAGCGCCGCCAGTTTCAACGCCAGCGGATCGCGCAACGCCGCATAAGGCGCTACGTCAAGCCGATTGAACGGCACGGCGCCGAGCGGTGCCGTTCCTAACGCATTGACCAGATTGATTTGCTGCGCCGCGTTCGCGCAAATGCCTTGCGCATTGAAACCCGCCGTGCAGTTTTCTGAAAAATCGCCGATGCGTTGTTTGGCCGTCGGCACGGTGGCGACAATCGCAATGCCTTGCCGAATGCTCAACTTTTCATAATCGCCAAAGAAAAATGTGCGGTCTTTGATGATCGGGCCGCCAATGCTGCCGCCGTATTGATTCTGGCGAAACTTCTGTTTCGGCAATTGCGCAGCGGCATTGCCCGTGAAGTTGTAATTGCCGTTCGCATCGAATTTGTCGTTGCGCACGAATTCAAACAGCGAGCCGTGAAAACTATTGGTGCCCGACTTGGTCAGGATGTTCACGACGCCGCCCGACGTGCGCGAGATTTCGGCGCTATACAAGTTGGTCTGGACTTTGAATTCCTGAATCGCGTCAATCGAAGGCCGCACGCCAATCGTGCCGATGATGCGTTCGTTGTTGTCCATCCCGTCAATCATGTTGTTGTTCAGAATCGGGTCTTGCCCGTTGACGGAAAACGACGAATTCAACCGGCGCTCATCAGGCCGCGTACCCGTCGCCAAGCCATTCGGCGGCCCCGCGCTCACGCCCGGCGCGAGCAGCGCCAGCGCGATGTAATTGCGTCCGTTGAGCGGCAAGTCCTGCACCAGCTTGCCGGTGATGGCCGTGCCGACGGTCGAAGTATCGGTCTGCAACACCGAAGCGTCCGCCGTGACACTCACAGTTTCAGAGGTCGCGCCGACTTCCATTTTGGCGTCCACGCGCGTGCGGTCACCGGCCACCAGCGTAACGTTGGCGACCGCAAAGCTCTTGAAGCCCGCCGCCTCGACCTTGACCGAGTAAACGCCGATGGGCAGCAAGTTGAATGTATACGCGCCCGATTCATCGGTCGTGACGTTGCGCGCGCTATTCGTCCCCAGATTGGTGACGGTGACTTTGGCATTGGGCAGCACCGCGCCTGAGTTGTCGGTGACGGTGCCGACGATGTCAGCGGTCGTGACTTGCGCCGTGGCCTGGATAACGCTGAACACGCAACTGAGCAGCAAGGCGCAGACCGCCGTCCTCAGCCTGCCGGTTTGTCGTTTATCAAAGGAGTTTTTCATAGTACCTCTTCCGGTTGGAAACGCCTGCGGGGGGAAAGCAGGTGTGCAGTTGGGAACCATCACAACGACCGGCTGCCACAAGGGCCGCGCTCGTTGCAGATCAATGCGCCTGACCTTGCAGGCACGCTTTCTTCCCAAAACAAAGCGTTGCGGTGTTATTGATTCGTCAATTCGCGCTGCAAGCGTTTCATCTCGCCGTGCACGGCGTGCAGCGTCATCAGCGCGTGCAAAGGGTGCGCGCCCGCCGCGACCAGGCGTCCGGCGTTGTCGCTGATCTTGGCGGTCGCGCCGACTTCGGCCAGCGCGCGGGCCGCGTCGAAGCAAGCTGCGGGCAGTTGATATTCTTGCGTGACGCTGTCGAGGTCTGTCAGCAAACGGCGGCGCAACGCGCCATCATGGCGCATATCGAACAGCAGTTTGTTCAAGCTGTAAGCGGCGGCGGGCGGGTGCGCGTAAAACGCAAACCCGCCTTGCTTGAATTCCAGTCCGCCATATTTCGGCAAATGGCCCGCAACTGCCGCCTTGGCGCGCGTGGGCAAAAACCGCATCATCGCGTGGCCGTGATGCCATGTCGGCGTGTATTGCACCAACTCGCCCGGCATGTTGCCGATGGCGCCCAGCATCACCGCCCACGGCAACAACTCTGTGTTGCCTGCGGCATCAAGCTGTTCGGTCGTCAGGTCGAGTACGGCAGCGGCATTGCCTTTTTCCAGTTCTTGAATCACCCAGCGATCAAATTCAAATTCCGGCTGCGGATACTTCCAGGTGCCGGGGTAATGCGACATCCCGCCGCTGGCAATGATGGCTACGCGTTCCGAACGTGAGGCAATGATTTTGGCAAGTTCGCGCCCCAACGCCGCGCACCGTACCAGCGTTGGCAGCGGCGGCATATACACATTCGTATGCATCGGCACGACCGGGATGGCGCGTCCGCCAATGACAAACTCAAACGGCACGGCGAACGTGTGACCCAGCACCGCGTCTTCCGAATAGGCCAGATCGAAACCGGCCTCGACCAGTTTGTAGAGCAGGTCTTCCGCCATCTCACGGTGAATCGGCAAGTCGAATTTGCGCCCGGCGAATTCGGCGATGGCACGATTGCCCGCCACAATCGCAAAGGTCGGCACACAGTTGAGGGAAAAGGTTTCGAGGTGATCGCTGCCCAGGAAGACGATCACGTCCGGCTTGGTTTCATCCAGCAATGTGCCCAGTTCGCGCATGCCCGCGATGCTGGCGTCGAGTTGCGCCGGGTCTTCGTCCGGCGGATAGGTAAACAACTGCGGCGCGTGACAGGTCGCCATTGCGGCAACGATCTCACCCATTTTGAATTTCTCCTTCAATGTATTCGACGCCCAGCTCTTTCAGCTTCGCGCGCAAGCCGTAAAAATCCACCCCGAGCTCGCCGGCTTTGAGGCGCGCGCGGGATTGCGCTTCTTTTTCCAAACGCTTTTGCCCAAGTTGCGCGACAGCGGCGGCCTGTTCGCGTTTGATCACAACCACGCCGTCAACATCGCCGACAACGACATCGCCCGGATGGATGATGGCGCCCGCGCACACGACTTCGACGTTTACCGAACCCGCTGTCGCCTTGACCGTGCCTTGCGCCGAAATCGCTTTTGACCAAACCGGGAAATTTAGCGCGGTCAGGTCAGCCACATCGCGCACGCCCGCCTCGATCACCAAGCCGCGAATGCCGCGCGCCTGACACGAAGTCGCCAGCAGTTCACCGAACATGCCGTCGGTGGATGCCGAGGTCGTGGTCACCACCAGCACATCGCCGGACCGACAAACTTCAAGCGCCGCGTGAATCATCAGGTTGTCGCCGGGCTGGCATGAAACTGTGATAGCAGAACCTGCAACACGCGCCGCGGTGTAGATGGGGCGCATGTACGGATTGAGCAAGCCTGTGCGGCCTTGCGCTTCGTGAATGGTGGCGACGCCTTGCGCGCCCAGCGTCGCGATGATTTCGGCGGCGGCGCGCTGAATGTTTTTGACGATGACGTGCTTCATGCGAGCGGCTCCAGCGTGACTTGCGGATAAACGCGCTGAAAGGCTTCGGCATAGACAATCGCGGGATTGCCCGAATTGCGCCCGCCCTGTGTGCCGCGCCGCTTCGCCACGTCGGTGTAGTAATTCCAGAGATGCACCTGCGCATCCATGCAATGCATCGCTTTGACCTTCGTTTCAAACACGGGCGTGATGTCCAGAATCACATCGGGCTTGAACTCGCACATCTCAGTCTGATGCGGCTCGAAATAAAACACCGGCGGCGCGCCCAGGTGTTTGTGTTCGCTCGGATAGCCCATGGCCTGGGCATAAACGCGCGCATTCAGCGTGAGTTTGGAAGTCTCGACGTGGTCGCCGTTGTACGGGTCAACCGGCGTGTGCGTCAGCACGCAGGTCGGCTGAAAGCCGCGAAATTCCTGCACCAGTTCTTCGGTCAATTGCGGCGTCACGCCCAGCGGATAATCGCCCGCATTGAAACAGCGAATCTCCGCGCCCAACGTTTCAGCGGCGCGCACCGCTTCGGTGTGACGAATCTCTTTGACGCGCTCGAGCGTCATGCCTTCTTTCTTCCACAGCCCTTGCGACTCGCCGCGCTCGCCGTAAGACAAACACAACACGCGCACCCGCGCCCCGCGTGAGGCATACAGCGCCAGCGCGCCGCCCGCGCGCCAGACAAAATCAGCCGCGTGCGCGCTGACCACCAGCAAACGTTCTTGCTCCCAACTCATCGCTTACCCCATCTCAAATCTGAAATATCAAATTCTTCAATGAATCTTCTTTAGTGAATCAGGCCAGCGGGCAGCGCCGCCGCCATCAAATGAATTTCCGCTACAGTGAAACCCGCATCCAGCAACTTTTGCGCAAACATCGCAAAGCCCTCGGCCACGGGCGGATTGGTCTTCTGCCCCAAATCGGTCGCCAGCATCGAACGCTCGACGCCCGTCGCGCGAATGTTGGCGAAGACCGCCTCCCACGGCGCTTTGTTGGTGTGATATGTGGTGAAGCAGTGCTCGATGATCGCGCCCAAATCGGCGAGGTCGGACTGTTCCGCGCCGCTCAAATTTTGCGAAGGGAATTCGGCGTGCGTGACGATGATGCGCTTGACGCCAAGGGCGCGCGCTTCTTTCACTAGCGGAAAGATTTCATGCCGCCCCAGATGCCCCGTCGCCAAAATCATATCGTGCTTGGCGATCAGTTCCAGACATTGGCGGGTGTCCTCATTGATTTTGCCAGCCGCGTCCAACACAGTTATGGGCGGGCGCGTAATGCCCGCCGCCGCGATCTCGCGTTGAATCTTCGCCCAGAACGGCAGCTTGACGTTGGGGCCGTCGAGCCGTCCCGCCGTTTCGTTCGCCGCGTCCACCGTGGGAAACCAGACGATCTTGTTGCCCGAGCGTCCGGCGATTTCAACGGCCACGGGATTCAGCCCGCCAATGCTGTGGTTGAGCGCGATGGCCCCGTAGGCCTCGATGCCCGGCACGCATTTGGTCACGACCTGCGCGCGTTCGGCGGTCGGGATGTAATGCGATTTCAACACGAAGCCGTTCAGGCCGCGCGCGCGAAATTCTTTGGCCAGGTCTACGTCGTCAATGCGTCGTTCAATCACATCGGGCGCGACATGGATTTGCAAGTCATACGCGCCTTGCAAAGCTTCCCAGGCCGCCTCGGTCACCGGCGTGACTGCGTCATTCGCATGTTCGCTCATCTGGTTTCCTTATTTTTATGGTGAAATGAAGGTGAAGGCTGAGCTCCATGAACAGCTTCACCCAAACAATCGCAAGCAATGAATGGACGCATTATGCTGCCGCCCGGTCAGTGCGTCAAGGGAATCTGATATAACAGATTCCCTTGACGCACGCTCCTTCAATTTCTTGACACGCCTTGACCCGCTCGGCATACTCCGGCACGGCAAACATAGTTCATCCCAAAGGAGGGGGGACGCCATGCAGCAAACAACAACCACTGCCAGTCTATCTGCCGAAGCGTATTTGATTTTGCGCGAAAGGATTTTGCGCGGCGAGTTGCCGATCGGTCAGGTCGTCTCGCGCCGCCAGGTCGCGGCGGAACTGGGGATGAGCATGGTGCCTGTGTCAGAAGCTCTCCAGCGGCTAGAACTTGAAGGCTTGCTCGAAAGCCGCCCGCGCGCCGGTACGCGCGTGAAGATTCCGACCGAGGATGAAGTGCGCGGGCATTACGTCGTGCGCGAGGCCTTGGAAGTACAGGCCGCCAAACTTTTCGCCACGGTCGCCACGCCCTTGGAACGCGCCGAGTTGCAACGGCTGGCCGCCCGCGTGGACGCCCTTTCGACCAAAGCGGGGAACGACCGTTTTCTCTATCTGACATGTCACGAAAAGTTGCATCGTCGCATCGCCGAGGGCGCGCATTGCCAACCGCTCTGCGCGGCGATTGAGAAAAACCAGGTACTGGCTTCGACCTGGCTCTGCGTGCCGCGCCCCAAAACGGCGGCAGAACCGCCGCGCCGCCATCAAGACCTCATCGCAACCTTGAACAATGAAAGTCCGAAAGCCGCGGCGGAAGCGATGCGCAAGCATATTCAGAATGCGTTGAAAAATACCTTGAGCCGCCTGGAAGACTATTTTCAAGTGCGCGAAGCCAAGGGGACAGCCTTTGCCAGAAGCCCGAAGAAGCCCGCCTAACCCACCAGCAATCGCAACCTCTGGCGCGCCCCGCACCAGGGCTGCGTAATTACTTTCAAGCGTTGTTAGTAGGATGTTTAGTAGAGTTGTTGCGACCTTTGGAAATAACAACTCAGGCAAATTGGCGACAGGGAGACTGAAATCCGGCGCGCGACCGCCATTCTCTATTCTGCCTTCTCCATTCTCTTGCAGAGGCCGTCTTGATTGAGGCATACCGCTGCTCGGGAATGGAGAAGGCAGAATGGGGAATGGCGGTTAAGCAGTTGGTGGTGAGCGCCAAAACGCAAATTTCTCAATATTTCCCACCGCCACAAATCTATTGAGTGCAACATAAGCCGTCTTAGCAGATTCGTTAAGGGATCGCTTGCTTCCCCGTCAGGAAGTCCAGGTCTGGATTCTCGCCGATAAAGGTTGACTGAAATTTCAGGAACGGGAACTCGCCGCCCCAGGCGGGTTTTGTGAAGGCGCCGCGCGCGTCGTAAACAGCTTTTTTCCATTCGTTGCGCGAATCGAACCAGAGTTCGGCCACGCGGTTCCATTTGCCCGTGCTGCGGACGGAGCGGTAGGTGACGAAGCGTTTGACGCCGGCGCGCGCGGCCAACTCTTTCGCCAGGACTGCGTGAAACCATTGCTCGCCCACCGTTTCGCTGACGCCGTCCGGGTAGGCATAGAAGAAAATCCAGCGGAAATACGGATTGTCTTTGGCGGGCGTCGGCTGCTCCACAAAAACCTCGTTGGGCTTCAGCGGGATCGTCACTGTCTCGTTGCGAAAGCCGCCGCGCAATTCGCCCTTGGGCAGGGTGATCTTCTTCCGCTCTTCTTCGATGTTCACCCAGCCTTTGTTGAAATCGGCGAGGCTGGCGAAGCCGATTTCGGTCAGACGCCCTTGCCACATATTCATGGCTTTGGCTTCTTCAGGCGGCAAGGCGTAGGTGCGAAACGTCGCGTACCTGGTCTGGCGGCTCTGTGTGCGCTGGAGCGTTTCCGGCGCGTGATAAGTGATGTACCAGCGATCCAGCAGCAGCAGGTCGGCGCCGTTCAAGAGGTCAATCATGATGTAGTGCCTGATCGGGCCGGTCTTTTCGGGATCAAGCGCGGGTTGTTGCGGCGCGGGCGTTGGTTGGGTTTGCGGAGGTGTTAGCGCGGCCACTCGCCCAGGCTGGTGGCTGGTGAGCAGCAGGCAAAACAGCGCAACATAGACAAGACAATGAAGAGCCTTTCGCATAGTTGATTTCTCCTCTCGTTGAGACAGGCACCGCGTTTCAAGGCAGGCTTAACGCGATTAGTTCGTGCGGCCATTCGCGGTAACCGCAGGCGACGACAATGTATTGCTTCCCGCCCACTTGATACGTCATCGGCACGCCCATCACGTGCGCGGCCAGTTTGAATTCCCAGACCACTTTGCCAGTGGCTTTATCAAAGGCGCGGAAGAGAGGTTGCGCGCGCGGGTCGTGCGGCCCTTCGCCGACAAAGAGCAAGGTCTTGGTCAACAGCGGCCCGGCTCTGCCAACCGTGCCGAGCGGGCCGACATCCATATTCGCCACTCCCATCGCGCGCAACTTCTCGTTCACTTGTTGCCGCGCCCCATCGCCGTTGGGCGTCATCCAGATGATAGCGCCTTTGTTCAGGTTATACGCCGTGATGCGTCCATAGGGCGGTTTGACCAGCGGCAACCCGCGCGGCCCTACGAGTGGCACATCGCCGCTGGTCAGCTCATATTCGAAATCAGATTCGCGCTTTCGTTTGCCCAGCGTCAGCGGCGTCGGGTGCGTGATCGAAGGCACGTAAAGCCAGCCCGTTTCCGGGTCTACGGCTGCTCCGCCCCAATTCGCACCCCCGACGACGCCGGGCATCATGATCGTGGGCTTGTCGGCAATCGGCGTGAAGAGTGGCCCGGACTCAAACTTCCTGAAGGTCTCCAACGCCTCGGCGCGCAATTCAGGCGTGTAGTCAATCAAATCGTCTGCGGTCGCGCCTTGTCGCTCGAAGGCTGGCAGTTTGGTTTGAAAGGGCTGGGTCGCCGCAGTCTTTTCGGTCGGCAATTTCGATTGCGGTACCGGACGCTCTTCAATCGGCCAGACGGGTTTGCCGGTGACGCGATCAAAGACGAAAAGCAAGCCGTGTTTCGTGACTTGCGCGACGGCCTTCAGGCGGCGGCCATTAACTTTGAGGTCGAGCAAATTCGGCGCGGCAGGCAAGTCGTAATCCCAGATGCCGTGATGCACCAGTTGATAATGCCAGATGCGTTTGCCCGTTTTGGCGTCGAGGCACACCAGGCTTTCGCCAAACAACCCATTGCCCGGACGTTCGCCGCCATAAAAATTATTGGTCGGCGTGCTGACGGGCAGATAGACATAACCGAGTTCATCATCGGCGCTCATCGGCGCCCAGACGTTGGCATTGCCCGTGTACTGCCACGAATCGTTGAGCCAGGTTTCGACGCCGAATTCGCCCGCCTGCGGCACGGTGTGAAACGTCCAGAGCAGCTTGCCCGTGCGCGCATCGAAGCCACGCACATCGCCCGGCGGCATCGCGCGCGTCGTGCTGCGGTCTTTGATGTAGCTGCCGACGATGACGACATCGCGCACCACCAGCGGCGGCGAAGTGCAGCTATACAAATCCGCCGAACCTTTGACGGCGCGCGCCAGCCCCACCGTGCGCAGATCAACTGCGCCGTTCTCGCCAAACTGCGCGAGCGGCTTGCCGGTCTTGGCGTCAAGCGCCAGCAAGCGGCTGTCACCAGTGGCAAAGAAAATCCGTTCGTCCTGCCCGGCGCGCCAATACGCCACGCCGCGCGTCTGAAAGCCTTTGATCGTCGGCCATTTCACGCGCCACGCTTCAGGATCATGCACCCACAGCGTCTTGCCCGTCGCTGCGTCAATGGCCGCGACCTGCGACATCGCGGTACTGGTGTAAAGCACGCCGCCGACCATCAGCGGCGTGACTTGAAATTCGCCGGGTTGCAAGGAGCTGTCGCGTTTGAGGATTGCGCCGTCGGGCGATTCCCAACGCCACGCGATGCGCAGCTTGTTGACGTTCGCGGCATTGATTTGGGCCAGCGGTGAATACTTGGCGGCACGGTTGTCGCCGCCATACGCGGGCCATTCTTCGGGCTTGGCTTGGCTGGTTTTGGATTGCGCCGCGACCAACGCCGCACCCGCTAGCATCACGCTCAGCACCATACTCAATCTGCTTCGCCAATGTTCTGAACGTTGCATAAACACGCCTCTCGCTGGTCGTTGTTATCCCGCTTTCGGCAATTCGCGCGGCTTGCCCGGCTCGCCTTCTTTCGCCAACCCCAAATCGAAATAGATCGCATTGGCGAGGTCGAGCATCCGTTGATTATGCGGCAGCGAACCTGGCATGCCATTCAAGACATACGCCGCGACCAAGCCGTATTCAGGATCGCAGAAGCCCACCGAGGATTGCGCGCCTGCGTGGCCGAACGCGCGCGGCGAGCAATGATTGCCGTACAGAAAGGCATCCACGATGAAACCCAGCCCCCAGTCAATCACGATGTTGAAGGTTTGATCGAGCATGCCGGTGCGGTGACGCGCAGTGATGGCTTCGACCGTTTGCGGCGACAGAATGCGCTTGCCATTGAGCGTGCCGCGCTTGAGCAGCATTTCGTAAAAGCGCCCCAACTCGCGCATCGGGCCGCGTCCGCCCGCGCCGGGGCTGCAATCAGTGTTAAAGGCCTCGCCGTTGGGAACCGGCGTCGCACGCATTTCCGCACCGCGTGGCGTGGCGTGCATCCAGCCGATGCGGTTGCCATACGCTTTGAAACGTTCGACGGGCATGCCGATCCAGCAATCGTTCATGCCAAGCGGCAGAAAAATCTCTTCGCGCACGTAATCCGAAAACTTCTTGCCGCTCACGCGCTGCACCAATTCGCCCAAGATGAACCAGCCCGACGTCGGGTGGTAGCCAGCCTTTTTGCCCGGCACCCAGCCCGCTTCGAGTTCGGCCTGATAAATCTGCTTCAGGTTGTCGGCCATCGAGCGCCCCAACGATTGATTGCCGCCATCGGCCAGCCGAAAGCCACCGCGATGCGTCAGGACATGGCGAATCGTGATGGCTTCTTTGCCGCGATTGCCGAATTCGGGAATGTATTTGGCGACGGGATCATCCAACTCGAATTTGCTGCGCTCCCATTGCTGCGCGACGGCGACGGCGGTGATGGCTTTGGTTGAAGAAAACCAGATCATCATCGTGTCCGTCGCCATCGGCACATCGGCGCGCGACTGCCCCAGCGCAAAATCGGCCAGCGGTTGGCCGTGCCGCGAGAGATAAAGCTGGCTGCCGATTTGCACTTTGTCCTGCTGCAATTTTTCGAGCAGGGCGACCGTGCGCGGCAACGTTTGTTTGGGTTCCGCTAGCTTGGGGTTCGCGGTGATAGCTGATGATGTTTGCGCCCGCAACTTAGCAGGCAACAAATGGAAGCCCAGCGCCCCGCCCGCCAGTCCGAGCAGCGCACGACGCGCTGGCTGCAAGGGATTGTCATTAACTTTGCGCTTCATTCGATCTTGCTCCTCTCAAATGCAAAGCTTCAATTTGACGCCGTCCAGCACGACTTCAAATACTTCGCCGGTGGGGCGGCAGGGCCACAGCGGTTGTTTCATGCGCGCGTTCCAAGCGGCGAGTTCCTGCTTCAGTGCGGTGACGACGGCGGGGTATTTCTCAGCGACGTTTTGTTGTTCACCAACATCTTTCGACAAATCGTATAGCCAGAAATGATCGCCGCCCTTGAACAGCTTCCAGTTCCCTTTGCGCACTGCCGCGTTGTCGCCATTGCGCCAGCAGAGCACATCGTGCGGTGCGGTTTTCTTTTTGCCGGTCAAATAGGGCAACAAGTCCAAGCCGTCGTATGCGCGGTCAGCAGGCATTTTCGCGCCTGCCAGGGCCACGGCGGTGGGAAACAGATCGAGCGAACTGATCGGCTTGTCGTAAACGCTGCCCGCTTTGATTCGGCCCGGAAAGCGGATGGCAAACGGCACGCGGAAGCCGCCTTCAAAATGCGTGAGCTTGCCCAGTCGCAACGGATCGTTCGTACAAGCGCCCGTGTACGTCGCGCAGCCGTTGTCGCTCAGAAAGACGACCAGCGTGTCTTTCTCCAAACCGGTTTCGCGCAGCTTGTTGAGGATGGCGCCGACGGCATCATCCAAGGCGCTGACCATCGCCATGTAAATGCGGCGCTTTTCGTCTTTCACGTGCGGGAAGCGGTCGAGGTATTTTTGCGTCGCCTGCAAGGGCGTGTGCGGCGCATTGAACGGCGCGTACAAAAAAAACGGTTCATTGCGATGCCGTTCGATAAAGGCGACGGATTCACGCGCAAAGGCTTCGGTCAGATATTCTTTTTCTTCGACCACCGTTTGGCCGCGCACGATGGGGTTGCGCGCGGTGCGAATTTTGACGCCGACGCCTTCTGGGTCGGCAGATTTCACGCCCGGCTGATCGGGGTCAATGTACATATTCGCGCCGAAGAGAAAGCCGAAGTATTCATCAAAGCCGCGCTTCTGTGGATGAAACTTTTCGTGCATTCCCAGGTGCCATTTGCCGACCATCCCGGTCGCATAGCCCGCCTGCTTCAACACTTGCGCCAACGTGATTTCAGAAGTCGGCAGGCCCATCTCCGGCTCAGCCAGCGCGCGTTGCAACGGCCCGGTGTTAAACTCAAAGCCAAAGCGTTGCTGATAGCGGCCCGTCAGCAAGCCCGCGCGCGACGGGCTGCACACGGGCGAACTGACGTACCCATTCGTAAACTTCACGCCTGCCTTTGCAACCGAATCAATGTTCGGCGTCGGGATGTCGCGGCAGCCGTACATGCTCACATCGCAATAGCCCAGATCATCGCCCAGGATAAACACGATGTTCGGTTTGCGTGGCGCTGGCCTGCCCGCTTGGCGCGGCGCGACGGGCGCTGCGAGCGTGAGCGTTAAGACAGCGAGAAAAAACAGTTTGAGCAATCGCATGGGATGACCTCAGTTCACGCGCTGCACCGCAGGCGGTTGGTAACTATTGTTGAGCAACTCAGGTTTCGGCAGATAGGCGCGCAAACTCAGGTTGAAATCGCCTTTGGGCGCGGGCAGCCAATTGGTTTCGTGTCCGGCGGGCGCTTCGTTCTGCAAATAAATCGTCAGCCCGCCATCCGCGTCGTATTGCAACCCGCGCGTGCGGTCGCCAATGGCAAAACGGTTGAGGGGGTTTTCGATGAAGAAGAAATCCGCCGCATAGAGCGTCAACGACCAGAATTCGTGCGCGGGCGGCAACTGGCCTTTGGCAAAGCGCAACACGTATTCGTGCGCGCCGTTGAGCGGCTGCCCTGCGCCATCCACATCGGTCGTCAGGTAGGCGGCCTCTGCCGGGATGAGTTGCCCAATGCCTTTTTCCGTCACAAAGGCGCGGAACAGATATTCATCGCCGAAGGTGCCGCCTTTGGTCACGACCAGCCAGCCATTTACCCGCTTCAACGCTTGATCGGCGCGCGAGGCAGTGATGATTTGCCGCGCCGCTGGAATGGCCCGTTGCAAACCCGCCTTCGTCGCTTCGTCGAGTTGTGCCGGGACAAACCCGTCTTTAACGCTCAAGCCAATCAGCGCGAATTGATCGAGCAAGGCGGCATCGGTGGCGGGCGGCGGATTGCGTTGCAGCAACGCGCCGAGCTGCTCAAAGAAGGCCAGCGGCGCGCGCGCCTGCGCGGCGGGTGCGGATGATTTTGCAGGCGGCGTCTGGCTAGGCGTTTTGCTCTGCCACTGGCTGAGTGTTTGCAGCTTGATGCCTTCCTGCAACGCGATCACGCCCGGCCAATCTTTTTCGTCGGCGATTAAGGCGCGCACGAGCAGCCAAACCGAATTGGTCGGCGCGGGAATGCGCGTGAGGCCTTTGGGAATTGTGCCTTTCCAGTTCGGCCCGGTGAGCAGGTAATCCGCTGCCGCGTCGCGCGTGTTGCGTTTGCTGAGCACGTGGAAATTGTTCGTCCAGGCGTCATAAAACGCATAGCTGCAATACCGCCCTTTGGTCACGGGCGTGTGCAACACCAGCGGTTCCTGCGCCAAGTCGAGCCAGGCGCTGGAATACACCGTGTCATTGTTGGGCGAAACGACGACGCGGTCTTGCTGCGTTTGCAAGCGGCGGCGATGACGAAACTCATTCGGACTGACATTCGATTGCTGCATGGATTGCTGGCGCACCTGCTCCATTTTGACCAGTGGAAACCCGTAAATGTACGCCAACACGCCCAGCGCATACGCCAATTGCTCGCGCGCCTTAAATTGTTCGCTGCCGGTGTCGCTGTTTTTTGCTTGTTGCGCCCGCACGCCAAAGGGCGCGCCGCACAACAACAAGCTGCAAAACAAAAGCAAGTTTCTCATTGTGTTTTTCATTGTGTTTTACGGGGCAAAGGCTGAAGCAATTTGTGCAGAGCGGCTGTCCACTCCGCCACGTTCTTGACGGTATCCAACCGCTCAACCATCTCGATGACTTGTTGGCGCGTGCTCACCGTCAGCCGCTCGCGCGTCAGCGCCGCAAATTTCGCCATCCGCATTTCCTGCATCACCGGTTCCGGCTTCTCGCCGTGGCTATATTTGAAGGGCGCGCTAAGGGTGCGACCAGCGCGCAGCACCAGCTTGACGGCGAAGTCATCGGTGGGCGCGACCAATTCGTAGCCAGTTTTAGCCGCCAACGCCAAAACCGCCTTGTCCTGTAGAGCGGCGGGCGTGAAGTCGTAAACCGAGGCCGAGCCGCGTTGCAGAAACAGCGCAATCGAATAGTTCATATTCAACTGCGCGCCGACGATGGTGGGCGGCGGCTCGAAATGCAGAATCTTTTGCACGAACGGCGAATCCAGCGGCCATTCGCGGACAATCACGAAGCGTTCGATGTCGGCGGGTTGGAGTTTTTCGCGTTGGTAAACGGGCGCGAGCGCATCCAGAAACGGGCCAATCGAAGACGACGTCGAAGTGAATTTCGGATAGACGTAAAGCGGCCCTTCAAATTGCCGCAGGTCGCGTTTCAGCGCGGCGTAATCAGGCTTGCGCCCCGTCTCGCGCAGATAACTCGGCAACAACCCGCTCGCGCCTTCGACAATGTGGCGCGGCCCTTCATAGCCTTTGGCGGCCAGTTGCGCCGACTCGACGCCCATGCGCACGGTGCGCGCAACGTGCAGTTTCTTCTCTTCGGTCTGATCGAAGTAATACTGAAACAGTCCGCCGCCACCTGCGATGCCCAAACCCAGCGCCCACAGCGTCTGTTGCGCATTCAGTTTCATCAGCTTCGCCGTGGCGGCTGCCGTCCCGCCGCCGCCCACCACCGACGAAGGCATAAAACCCAGCCCCTGCAACCGATCAAGCTGCGCGGCCAGGCGGCCATTGACCGTGTAGGCAAGCGCCGTCGCCAGCAACAAATCGCGGCCCGTGGCTTGGGTGTATTCGGCCACACTCAACGGCGCGGGCAACGACACGCACGAAGGGCGATAGTTGCTGCGAAAATCGCTGTCATCAATCTCGTTGCCGTGAATCAAAAAAGCGTTGCAGGCGGCGGCAGTTTCCAGCGGCAACTTACGCCCATAGCCCCACACGGTCGCTTCCGCCGGGCCTGCGTTGCGGAATTGGCGGTCGAGGTAGCTGCGCAGTTCCGGCAAGGTGGAGGTGTGCACGATGACGCCCAGGTTATCGAGGATGCAAAGTTTCGTTCGTTGAAGGACTTCGGCGGAAAGGTCTTCGTAACGCGCGTTGGCGATCGCGTCGGCCCACACGGTGGTCACGCTTGATGCGTTCTGTGTCTGTGCCCAAGCTGTCTTTGCTACACCTGCGCCGAGCACGGCGGCGTGGGCGGCTTTGAGCCAAGCACGACGCGAAAGGCGTTCGCCCCTGGTTGCGTGTTGTTGCGTTTGCGCGAGGGAGAATCCGTCTTCTTTGTGCATCAGGCTTTGTTCCGTTTAGCGTTCGGGCACGCCCCATTGTTTCTTGAGCGGCGCGATGCGTTGCTTCAAATTTTCCACTTCAGGATCGGGCGGCGGCGGATTGAGCGTGCGCGACAGAAACTCCAGCCCTTCCATAATGCGGCCCCGCATCGTGCGCCCGACGTGATCGGCCCCGCGCACGAGATGATATTCGTGTTTGAGCTGCTGATCCCACAAAACGCGATGCAAAAACTCCGCCGCTTCGTGCAGGTTTAAGCTGTCTTCATCGCCGACCTCCAGATAAATTCCGAGGTTGGCGGCGCGCAGCTTGTCCGCTTTGGCGCTGACAATCGAAGCTGGATTGTTCGCCTCCCACCAAGCTTCGTCGAACGGTTTGCCGAAAATCATCTCCATCAAATCCTGTCCGCGATAGAAACGGTTGCGCGGTTTGACGTCTTTCCACTTCAGCGCCGGATCAATGCCCGGTTCAAGCGCCGCCAACGCCGCGAATTTCTCCGGGTACTTGAAGCCAAAGCGCAACGCGCCCATCCCGCCCATCGAAATGCCCATTACCAGTGTGCCTTGTCGCGCCTTGGTGACTTTGAATTTCTCGCGCAGATGATTGAGGAAGTCCGTGACGACAAAGGTTTCCCAGCGCTGCGAGCCGTCCTTGTAATCCATATAAAACGACCGCCCCGCGCTGGGCGTCACGACAACCATTGGCGGCAACGTGCCTGCTTTCCAGAGTTCGTCAAAAATGGAGCGGGAGCGCGTCAGAAAGTTGCGGTCGCCACCACCACCGTGCAAAAACAACAGCAGCGGCAACGGCTCTTTGGCTGCGTCGTAACCATCTGGCAACAGCACGTTGTATTCGACTGGCTGCGGCAGCAGCTTGCTTTCCAGTTTGCCTTCGACCAATTGACTGGCCATTACGGCAGGCGCAAGCCAGCCACAGAACAACAGATAAACGCTTAAGCGCACGAATAGACGTTGTTGCATCGGTTCCTCTCTGGCGTTCGTGCGTTGGCACGGACGCATTGCTCGCTTTCAAAAATAGAGCTTCAAGGCGAA
Source organism: Acidobacteriota bacterium (assembly GCA_016196035.1). Classification (NCBI taxonomy): domain Bacteria; kingdom Pseudomonadati; phylum Acidobacteriota; species Acidobacteriota bacterium. The sequence goes on from JACPYM010000068.1 coordinate 22,131, forward strand.
CTGCATTTGCCGCGCATCTTCCGCCGCCAGCAGCCGCCCAAAGTTCGCCGCGCCCAGAATGGTCACCGGGGCCGTGAAATTCGCCCGGTTGAAAAGGTTGAACGCCTCGACGCGGAATTGCAGCCGCATGGTTTCGGCGAATTTGAAATTACGCTGCAACGACAGATTCGTGCTGAGATAACCCGGTCCGCGCAGATTCGCGAAGGTGCGCGGCGCATTGCCGAAGGTGTATTGCGGCGGGGTCTGAAAGGCGGCGGCGTTGAACCACTGCAACGTTTCCTTGCGTTGCGCCGCGTCGGCAATCACCGGGTCAGCCACCAGATTCGGACGCAAGCCAATGAAAGACAGCCCTTGCAGGCCGGCGTTGACCGCCGAGATGCTCAGCGGCAGTCCCGTCTGTGCCTGTACGATGCCATTGACGCCCCAACCACCAACAAGCTGACCGACAACGCCGTTTTTCAGCACGCGCCCGTCATAGCCAAACGGCAGCTTCCAGGTCACGTTGCCGATCAAGCGCTGCCGCACATCGAAGGTCGAAAGCGCCTTGTTCGCGCGGCGGTTGTAGTAATCCTGATAGTTCGGCACCTGAATCGTCGCGCCGGCGGAAACGCCGGAGATGTCGTCAATCGTCTTCGCAAAGGTGTAGCCCGCCGTGAAAAGCAGCCCATCGCTGAAACGCCGCTCCAGCCGCAATTGCAAAGCGTGGTAGGTCGCATGCGCTTCATTCATGTTGTAGGACACGACGTTGCCGAACTGCGGATAAGGCCGCAGCAATTGCCCCACCGTCACCGTCGCGCGGCCCAAAATCGAAGTTGCCGCCGGGCGTTGTTCGACCGGCAAAGTCAGGAAGGGATTGGCAACCGTCGTGTTGAGAATGGTCGCGCCCAGCGCCTGCACTTCGGGCGTCAATTGATTGATGTCCGTCGGGCCGGAGAGCAGGCCGATGCTGGCGCTGCCCGCGTAAGCGGCTTGCGCTTTCAAATGCCAGGGCAGTTCGCGTTGCAGGCTCAAATTCCATTGCCCGATTTTCGGCTGATAGATGTTGCGCACCTTCACCGGCAACGTCTGCTGGCCGTAGCCGTACAACGCGCCCGGAAACGCCGCCGGAACCTGCACGATACCGTTCGGGAAAGGATTGCTCAGACTGGTGCCGGGCGTGGGCGTCACATTGTCGAGCGTCGCAATGAAGGGCGTTTCGGCAATGTCGGAAAGCGCGTAGGTTTGCGTCGCAAAGCCGCCGCCTGAATTGGACGAATAGAAAATGCCGCCACCCGCCCGCAACACGGTTCGGTCATCCAGTTTGAAGGCCAGCCCCACGCGCGGCCCCCAGTTGTTCAAATCGCGGTCATATTGTTCGCGGTCGCTGACGCCGTTGCGTCCGACCGGCGTCACGATGCCGCGCAGTGGTAGCGTCCGCGTGCCCAAATTGGTCGTCGCCGGGAAATTGACCATCAGATTGCTGACCGGAAATTGTCCGCTCAGATCAAGGTTGGTCAGCCGGTTAAAACGTTCGGTGTTGCCCAGGTCAACTTCCCAGCGCAGCCCCAGATTGAGCGTCAAACGGCTGTTGACCTTCCAATCGTCTTGCGCAAAGAACGCGTAATAGAGGCTCTGCACCGCCGGTTGCGGCACAATCGCCAGCCGCCCGACGTTCGGATTGCCCAGCAGCAACGACGCCACGGCATCGCCCGATTGCGTATCGTTCGCCGTGCGCGCCGTGAACGCGCGCGTGAACGTGAAGTTGCCCGCCGGATCGTCAGGCCGCGTGTTGTAAATGCGATAGGCGCGTTGATTCGCGCCGAACTTCCAGGCATGCGCGCCCAGCAACAGGCTGACATCCTGGTTCAAACTGAAGGTGTCTTGAATGTTGCGCGTGTTGCCGAAATTGCGCGTCGGGCCGAGCGCGCTATACCCATTGACCGTGAACGACGGAAAGACATGGGCATCGCCCGAGGCGTTGGCCAGATAAGCCGGGAAGCCCAGCGAGGCCGGATCGAAACCATCGGAATAGGTGGTGCTGGTCGCCACCGATTCGGTCACGCCCGCATTGCTATGCACCACGACGCGCGGCGAAACCGTCCAGACATAATCCACCACGGCGGAACTCGGCCTCGATCTGAGCACGGGACTGGCCTGCGTGCCCGCCAGACTGCCGGGAAACGGCCCGGCGTTGAAGGAAGAAGACATGTCTTTGATGACGCGCACATAAACCAGATGATTCTGTGAGAGGTTGTAATCCAGCCGCGCGACGACCTGATTTTCATTGCTCGTGACCGGCGAATTGACGACATAGTTGCTGGTGAAGCCGGCCCGGTTCGGCAACGGATAAGCGGCGATCACGTTGCGTCCGACGCTGTTCTGACGCGCCGCTGGAATCACATTATTGGCAAAGACGATGCGTGAACCAGCGCCCGGCTGCCCGGCGGCCACCAGCGCGCCCGGCACATAAATCATGCCCACCCGCGCCGGCAGTAACACACCCGCGGTGTCGCGCACCGTCACATTCGGAATGGCCGCGCCCAGCAATTCAGAGAAATCACCTTCGCGTTGTTTCAAGGTCGCCACATTCGACTGGCGCAACCGCGCTTGCCGCACGCGCAACCCTTCGTAGTTGAAAAAGAAAAACAACTTGTCGAGCTTCTTCACCGACGGCCCGCCCGTGCCGAAACGCGGCAGGTACACCGGCCCGCCCAGGTTGCCGCCGAACTGGTTGAAGCGGAACTTCTCTTTTTGCGAACCCGTCTGATTGACGAAGAAGTTGGCCGCATCCAGCGCGTCGTTGCGCAAAAATTCAAACAACGTCCCGCGCAGCTTCGTGCTGCCGGAGCGCACGGAGAAGTTGAGCGAACCGCCGCCTGTGCGCCCGTATTCCGCCGCGTATGAGTTGGTGATGATGCGGAATTCCTGAATCGCTTCGGGCGACGGGCGGAACGAGGGCAGATTGTCGGCTTTGTTGGTGATGGGCACGCCATCCACCACGATCTCGTTGGTCAGGGTGCGCCCGCCATTGATGGAAAGTTCGCCCACGCCGCCCGCGCTCAAGGCGGGCGTGGCACTGCGCGAGCCGGGCGAACTGCTGACGCCGGCTTCGAGTTGCGCCAGTTGAAAGACGTTGCGGCCATTGAGCGGCAAATCGTCAATTTGGGTGCGCCCCACGACGCCGCCCAGTGAACCGCTGGCCGTGTCGAGTTGCAGCAGGTTTTGGCTGGCCGCGACGGTGATGGTTTCGCTGATGTTGCCGGGTTCCAGCGCGATGTTGAGTTCGGCGTTTTGCGCGACGGCCAGCTCCAGGCGTTCCAGCTTGTAGCCTTTGAAGCCCTGCGCCTGCGCCTCCAGCGAATAGGCGCCGGGTTCGAGGAAGGTGAAGGTATATTGCCCATCACCTCTGACCGCGAAGGTTCGTTTCAGCCCGGTCGCCGCCTGTGTCAACGTCACGGTCGCGCCCGGCGTGACGTTCCCGCCGCCGTCCACCACCGTCCCCCGCAGCGTGGCCGTGGCAGTTTGCGCCAGCGCCGCGCCGCTCAAGACCATCAGCCAGAATGCCGTAAGGCGGGCCAATCTATTCAGTTTAGGCATGTTGATGAAACCTCCTGAAAGCTATTTCCGGCTGCGTTGCGCAGCTTTCACCGGATGACTGTTGCCGCGCCGCGCCGTGGTTGCGGGTGGCGCGACGGTGCGCAAGGGCGCGCGCGTCTTGGGGCGCAAAAGCCCCGTCAGCGCGGCTTTGGTGAATTCTTCGATCACTTGTGCGCGCGTCAAACGGCCCGCCGAACTGTACCAGCGGGCCAGCCATTGCAATTGCCCGATCAGATTGTGCGTGGCGACGGTGACATCCAAATCGTGCAGCTTGCCCTCGTGCTTGAGCCGTTCGACGATGGCCCGCACGAATTTGTAATAGCGCGTGCGGCGGGCGGCGATGAGCTGGCGATCAGCCACGGTCAGCCCGGCGCTTTCATCCAGCAGAATCGTCATCTCGATGCCTTTATCAATGATGAGCTGGGTGTGCAGCTTGAGCACCGCGCGCAACTGCTGCTCCGCATCCGCCAAGGACTCTGCCGGTTGCTGCACTTCCAGTTCCAGCATATCCAGCGCATAGCTCATGACTTTGAAGAGCAAACTCTTTTTGCCGTCAATGTAGTGATACAAGCCGCCTTTGGTAATGCCGACAGCATCCGCAATTTCGTTCAGCGAGGTCGCGTCATACCCCTTTTCATGAATCACCCGCGCCGCCGTTCGATAGATCAACAGCAAACGCTCATCTTCTCCCAGCCGGGATAGTTTGATGGGCACTTTTGCGTCTATGGCTAATTTGGTTCCTTGCAAGTTTTACCTCATTGCGCCGGAGATTTTTGGTAAGGCGGTTTAGACCGGATTGCAGATCGGTGTACGGGGAAAAGCGTGCGGCGGGACAGTACCGCGCGCGTCAGCAAGCGGTGCATCAGCGTTGGCGGGATGAGCTACAGATCAAGCCTCCGCTTGCTGACGCGCGCGGTACTGTCCCCACCGACGCCGCCCATACATTCATTTGCAAACCGATCTAAGTTTTCGTTTCTACCGGACGGTCGAAACATCCCGACCGGTCGGTAGAAATAAACCTAAACACGGATTTCGTCAAGCTGGCGCAGACGCACCTGGGCTCTTGCAAGGTCGTCAGCAAGAGCATTTGAATGGATTGGCTGGATTCTGATTCCTGATTCCTGACTCCTGGTAGCTCGAAAATCCTGGCTGATTTTCGAGCTACCAGGAGTCAGGGGTCAGCGGAGCGTCCGCCGCGCTACCAACGATAACGCCCTGACGCTAACAAAGACGCGGCCACACGCCGCCGGGCGGCAATCGTATTGAGCGGACGTACCGCCGCCAGGCGCGCCAACACCTCAGACAATTCGACCGCGCCTTCCAATGTGGCTGCCAAGCTCCGCGCATTCAGCGCGATGCGTTCGGCGGCGTCATTGGCGTAAATGCACGTCAACTCCAACGGGAACTCCCGCCGGTCTTCGGCAAATTTCTGCGTGCGCAGGCAGGCGCTTTCCAGCGCGTAGGTCTCGGCCACGATGTCCGCCACCAAGCCCAGCACTTCCTGCTCTTCAGCTAATTGATCGCCAAAGGCGCGCGCCACCGCGTCCAGCACCAACAGCGATGTGCGCTTGGCCTGCGTCAGCACTTGTTGCACATACACCAAGCCCGCACAGGCGGCGGCTGGTTCAGTCGCGCCCGCCAGGATTTGGCCAGTCAGGATTTGGGCGGCCCGCTCGCGCAACGGCCACTGGCCGCGGGCTTTCAACAGCCGCGTGGCAATGATGACGCGGTTGATCTCGTTGGTGCCTTCATAGATGCGCGTGATGCGGGCATCACGGTACGCGCGCTCGGCGGGGTAGTCTTTGGAATAACCATAGCCGCCAAACACCTGCACCGTTTCGTCAACGACGTAACCCAACGCCTCGCTCGTCCAGATTTTGTTGATCGAACATTCGACCGCGTATTGTTCGATGGCCTTGAGTGCCTGCAAGGGATCGTTGGCATCCACCGTTTCCAGCGCCTGATCCACCATGCCCAGGGTGCGCCAGACCAGCGCATCGCCGACATAACAGCGCACGGCCATTTCAGCCAGCTTGCGTTTGATCAAGCCAAAGCTCGCAATCGGTCTGCCGAATTGTTCGCGTTCTTTGCTGTAGGCAAGCGCGTTGTTCAAGGCCAATTTCGACTGGCCCAGATTGCGACCACCCAGTTTCAAGCGGCCCAGGTTCAGGATATTGAAGGCGACGACGTGCCCCTTCCCGATTTCGCTCAGCACGTTTTCGACGGGCACGCGGCAATCTTCCAGCATCAACGCCGTGGTTGAACTGCCATCCAGGCCCAGCTTTTTTTCTTCGTGACCGCTGACGACGCCGTGACCGCGTTCGACAATGAAGGCGGTGAATTTGTCGCCATCCACTTTGGCAAAAACGATGAACACATCGGCAAAGCCCCCGTTGGTGATCCACATCTTCTGCCCATTGAGAATGTAGTGCGTGCCGTCGGCGCTGAGCGTTGCTTTGGTTTTGGCCGAGAGCGCGTCTGAACCGGCGGAGGGTTCGGTCAGACAATACGCCGCGATCAATTCACCGGTCGCCAGCTTCGGCAGATATTTCTCGCGCTGGGCCGCCGTGCCGAAATAAACAATCGGCAGCGTGCCAATCGTCGTATGCGCGCCCAGGCTTGCGCCGAATGAGGGCAGCAGCGCGATGGCCTCGCCGACATAGGCCGAGCTGACTTTGTCCAAACCGAGGCCCCCATACGCTTCGGGAATGTCTATGCGCAACAGATCGAGTTCGCCGGCTTTGAGCAACAACGCGCGCGTGACGGCCCAGTCTTTGGCATAGATCTGCTCGGCGCGCGTAAGCACTTCCTTGCGCATGAATTCTTCGGCCACCCCCGCGAACATTTGCTGCTCTTCGCTGATGTCTTCGCGGGTGAAAACTTCGGCAGGTGTGCGATCTTCGTAAAGAAAGCTGCCACCTCGGATAACGGATGGGGTTGTACTTGTTTGCATTGAAATTGTGCCTTTCGAAAAGAGAGGATGGCAGTCACTGAACAATCGCAGGTAGTGGCGAAATCCGGTAGTGTCCTAAAGTTGTGTTGCCAGCGAGTGCAAGATGTTTTCCCACGAAGCCACACGAAGAAAACACGAAGATGCTTGGCGTTCTTCGTGTTTTCTTCGTGTGGCTTCGTGGGAAAACATCTTGTTTTAGGCAGCAGCACAGGCATAGGACACAACTCGAAATCCGGTGGGGTGCGACAGAAACCCGCGCGTCAGCTAGGGCTTCTGTCACGGAACCAACCCCGCATCCCACTCGATATGCAACGCTCCGGCCAACGAAAAATGTGGCGGCAACTGTCAGGTAATTGTTCTTCTGAACTGCGGAATGTCGCGGCCAGTATACGGGTCACCGCTCGTTGAAAGCCATACGGGCAACAACAAATTGCGATGCATAGTTTATCCGGGGTGGGTTCCCTGCTTATCCGGGGTGGGTTCCCTGCTGCACATTTAGTCGGCAAGAACACACAATCAGTAGATCGGTTATCAGACGCCTGTCTCGACGAAGTATGCACAGTTATTCCAACTCTGCGCCATGTGTTTTCATTCCCTTCGCATCATCGAATGGCTACTCAAAATGACACTGAGCGGTGTATGGGAAACGGGAGGGACAATTTGGCAAATCGTCCCACACGCGCAGCGCGCCCGACCGGCTACCTCGTATACTCAAGGGCCAACCGCTCTAATAAACGTGCAGGTGATAGGCAAAGAAAAGCGCGATGCCGAAAAGCACGGCGCCCAAAATAATCCACCAATGAACCGCTCTGGTTTTGCCGAGTACCTGGGTTTTCATAACTTCCTCCCTTGCCGGTTGCCTTCAATCCCATTGCTGACCGGCCTCATTGCTGACTGGCTTGCCAAGCTGTGCCCTCGGCGCACTCCGGATGCCCGCAATGACAGCCTCGCTCAGGGTTAGGCTCGGCCATTTCGCAAGCTTCAGAACAGAAGCCGGTGCTCAAATCCGCCGGGCAGTGACAAGTTGGATTTCCGCATTTATCGGTTGGTTCAATCATTTTGTTCTGCACTTAGTCACGTTGCCACCAAACGTGCGCCAGCTTGTTTTCGTGCGAAAAGTCATAGCGCACGTCGCCGTCATAGGCCTTCTCTAACGCGTGCCCTAAGCGTTGTGCCAGATGCTCGGTCGTAGTCTTGACGGTTAGCTTACCGGCTTCACTTTCATCCCAACCCATAATCCGCGCCAGTGGATTGTCTTCGGCGGCGCGCTCTGCCTCGCGGGTCAACAAGGTCTCCAGTTCCTGGCGATGCGCACTCAAAAAATGACCGGCCAAATGTACGTAGCCGCTCGGCAGTTCCGCTTGAATCACTTTGCAGGCCGGGCAGAGCGTGGTTTGCGCGGGCCGCACCTTTGGATGTTTGGCGCTGTCACGTTCCGGGTCGGGTTTGCTCCAACGCCGGTCGGCATAAACGTTGCCGCATACGCCGCAAACTGCCGGCTCTTGCGGCGCGCGGGGCGTCTGGTGTTGACCTGCCTCGTGGTCAACACGTTTGGTAAAGGTCTGATTGGTGTATGGTTTATTGCTTCGCATAAGTACCTCGCTTTCTCAACAGCCTCTGTGGCAATCATCGTGCCGCCAACGCCGGTGAAAAAGAGCTTGCGGTATGGGCCATTTCGCCCAACGCGGTACGCAACTACGCTTGCAGTAGCGACTAGCGCCTGCGCCTGCCCAGCGTATTCACTGCGCGAAAAACCGCGCACCCTGCCAATCAAACCAAATGGCACAGCACCTGCTATGTAAGCTATGGGTCGCCGCGCGCATTGGAGAGGGGGAGAAGACAATGAACTTGCGTTTTCGCGATCGCTCGGAAGCCGGGCGCCTGTTAGCCGAAAAACTCAAGGCTTATGCGCAACGCGACGATGTGCTGGTCTTGGCATTGCCGCGCGGTGGTGTGCCGGTGGGGTTTGAAATTGCGCGCGCGCTCGACGCTCCGCTGGATGTATTGATCGTGCGCGAATTGGGGCTGCCGCAGCAACCGGAATTCGCCATCGGGGCGCTGGCCAGCGGCGGCGCCTGTGTGTTCAACCAAAGTTTATTGGCCGGGAGTTCGCTCGCCACACCAGAGATCAAGGCGCTCATTGCGCGCGAACAGTCGGAACTGGAACGTCGCGAGCGCGCGTATCGCGGCCAGCGCCCATTCCCCGAACTGCGCGGCCGCACCGTCATTCTGGTGGATGACGGGATGGCCACTGGCGCAACTATGCACGCGGCGGTCAAAGCGCTGCAAACGCAGCAGCCTGCTCACCTGGTTATCGCCGTCCCCGTCGCGGCGGCTGAGACTTGCGCGGAGTTTGCGCAAATGCAGAATCACACCAGCTTTCTCTGCCTGCTCGCGCCTGTATCTTTTCATGCCGTGGGCCTCTGGTATGAATCTTTTCCACAAATGACCGATGATGAAGTGCGTTCCCTGTTAGAACGTGCGGCCCAATTGCCAGCCCCCAGCACTGCCCACACTTCTCCAAATTCCTGATCATCAGGCAGCGCCGCCATGCGGCATCGCCACCACTTGGCTTGGCCTGCGCAAATAGCCCCGCCTGATACGGAGAAACCCCCACCGCCAGCCGCCAACCATCCGGCATAGCGGTTGCACTTTGCAGCAAGGTAGAAGTGTTGCCGGTACATCTATAGACTTTGCTCTGTATGTAGCAATCCTGCTTTGTTGTGACGATGTAATTTGTCAGAGCAGCTAATCTTATCGAGGGGGCATGATGAAAATTCTGATTGCGTATGATGGTTCGCGTTGTGCGGAAGCCGCGCTACAGGATTTACAGCGGGCTGGTTTGCCGCATCAGGCTGAAGTGTTGGTACTGTCCATCGAAGAGTTCGAGCCGCGCTTACCACCCCCCGGCGTACTGGCCGTAGCGCCGGCGCCGCTGGCGGCGGGGTTTGTAAAGGAGCGGTTGAATTTGGCCCAAGCCGCTGCCAAGCGCTTGCAACAGGATTTTCCTGCGTGGCAAGTCAGTGCTGAAGCGGAAATGGGCGCAGTCGCTCCGGCCCTGTTAAAGCGCGCCGCAGAATGGCCTGCCGATTTGCTCGTCGTGGGTTCGCACGGCCGTTCGGCGCTGGGACGTTTCGTTTTGGGCAGCGTCTCGCAAAAGCTGGTCACGAACGCTCCCTGCGCAGTGCGTGTGGCGCGCGGACGCAGCGTTGATCCGGCCCTGCCCCTGCGCCTGCTCATCGGCCTGGATGGTTCGCCTGGCGCTGAGGCTGCGGTGCGCGCGGTGGCCGCACGCACTTGGCTGGCAGGCACCGAGGTGCGCCTGGTGGCTGCGATCAACGAAGTCATCGAAGAAGTCATTGATTACTTGGACGCCGTACAACACCAAGGCTGGTCGTGGTTGCAGGACACGTTACAAGCGGCTGAGCAAACCTTGTTGGCGGCTGGCCTGGACGTCTCGCCGCACTTGGTCAAAGGCGACCCTAAACACGTGCTGCTCACCGAAGCTGAGAAGTGGGATGCCGATTGTATCTTTGTCGGCGCCCGCAGCCTGGGCCGGTTGGAACGCTTGCGGCTCGGCAGCGTTTCAGCCGCCGTGACAGCGCGCGCGCATTGTTCGGTGGAAGTCGTGCGCTGAAAATCTGGCACTTATGTATTGGGTGGCGCGCGTTATTCACGCGCGCCACCCTTTTAGCGAATCGCCAGCGTTGTCGAGTTACTCGTCATCCCGCCGCGTGTCACCGTCATCGGATGCAAGCCCGATGTGACACTCACGGGCAGCCTCACGTTGTGCTGAGAGGCAGCGCCGCAAAACTTCAGTTCAGCGCCCTGGGTATGTGCCGCTGCCCATCATCGTTTACGCGATCCGGTAAACATCAACGTGATTCATGCGTGCTGGACGTTTCATTGCTCAACGCGATTCAACGGTACCAGCGGCGCGGGTGAATCGTCACCGGAAAATCCGGACGTGGCGGTTCATAGCCCCGCAAGAAGCCTTGCTCAAGGGGGAAATCGTCTTCGACCGGCGACACCCCATTGCTAAGCCAACGTTCCACCGTTTGAAGCGCTGTCAGCACTTGCGCCTGGCTAAAATTGCAATGGCCGCTGGGATTGTCCGTCCAGGCCGACGCCAGGTTGTAATTCTTCCCCATTGCGTTCACGGTCTCGCGCAACACCCATTCATTGCTAGGTGCGACCGCATCGCGGACAGATTTCAACGTGAGTACCGGACGCAACAGCACGCCATCCGGCTCGAAGTTCCGTTCCAGATACTGGCGCGGCGCGCCGGTCGCAGCGTAAGTGCGGCAACTGGTGTTCATGGTTTCGAGCCAGACGTCAGCATCTACTCCCATCGTGCTCAGATACGCTTTTTCCGGATCCATCAACATGTAGTTGTGATCCAGGTTGTAACCGGTCGGGCCGCCCGCGCGGCGTTCGATCTCGGCTCGTCCGGCGGTGGCGTAATAAGCCAGATTGAATAAAGTGCCGCTATCATAGAATCCCTCTAGCGGCATGTGGTTGACCAACCGCACGAATTCCCAACGGCCCAGATTCGACGGGTCTTGCAATTGCGCCAGCAGCACGGGCATGACCTCGGTCTCGAAATTCAGATCATCGCGAACGTCGCCGACGCGACCCCACGCTTCGGGCCAACCAAAGGCCATGTCATACGCGACGGCAAAATTCAGCAAGACATCGCCTAGCCGCGTGGCGCCTGCCGTCGGGCCGCACATGCAAAGCGCGGCGTCATAGGCGTCCGGGTGATGCTCTGCGCCTTCGAGCGCAATCAGCGAACCCATCGAAGCGCCCATCAGAATCGTGCGTTGCGGCACGCCAACTTGTTCACGGAAGAAATTGGTCAGCGCCAACGTATCTTCCATGCCCTGTTCGACCGCCCAGCCGTTCTCACGAAAGGCCGAGCCAGCCAGCGCGTAGCCGCGTTCCAACAAGTAAGTCTCCAGCTCCGGCACGCCCACGCCATCGCGTTCGGTCAGCGTCGCGTTCGCGGCGCGGTTTTCGGGCTGGCCCATGAAATCGCCTTTGATGCGATAGATGTGGGCATAAACCACCAACGTGCCATTCCAATTCTCAGGCACACGGATGGCGTATGGTGCGCCATTCAACTCACCCTCGAGTTGCAGCGGCCCGGTCTGACTTTGGGCGAACGCAGCGCGCTGCCCAAGTGAGGCGGGTAACAACACCAGGGAAAGTGTGACGAAGCTCAGCAGCATAATCATGCGTTTCATAATTCCTCCTTCCTAACAGGAATGCGGCAAAAAACTGCGCTATCTGAGGCTGGCTGAGCGGGTATCCAGCTTGCGGGAGCTTTTTGCCTATGTGGGAAAGCCTAGTTCATATCTCGCGCTTGAACAGCACCGTGGAAAGCACCATTCGAGTTTGCGCGCGTGCGTTACTCATTCCCGGCCAAGTGCGAGTTCTCCGATAAATCCAGCAATGGGCGTGCCGCACGTTAATCGGTGAATTTTACGTCAGGAAGAACCGTAATGCGGATTTTCAACAAGTTCGCGGGGAAGAATCTCTCAAGCAGAGCAAGGTCATGCAGCGCTGCCGGTGTTTACACTTGCTTCAACATCGCTTCGACTGTACTCGCTACAAACAGCGATCCTGCGTTGCTTTGACTGGATCACCTGCACGCGGCGCGCTAGCGCATAGCCACTGTCACCACATTCGCCGCCTGCCCTTCCACTTGCACCGTGAGATTCACTTCGCCACGTCCGGCTAGGCTGCGCGGCAACGGCCCAACATTAAGTTGATCCAGTCCGACCAAACCTTCGACTGGCCCAACAAAGACGACTGGCGCCTCGGTGCCACCGACTTTGGCTGACACCGCAGACAGCCCGCTGACATTGCGCACCCCCGTGCCGAACAAGACCAAATAAAGCGCCTCGCCTTCCGGTCCCAATGAGAGCGGTAGCGGCACAAAACGTTGCTGTGCCGTGTCGTAACTCGCCACTTGTTCATAGACTTGCGAACCATCGTTTCTGACACGCAAGGCAACTGCCGCCGCAACGCCTTGCCCATTGGCGTTGGCGGTGAAAAGGCCCGGGGCGACGGTAGCAATCTGAATGGCGCCAGTCGCGCTTATGCCATCGCCGCCGGTCAGCGTGACAGTCGCCGCACCGGTCGCCGTGCCGGCGGGGATTAGATAATTGACCTGTTGGGATGAAACGAAAAAGAGCGGCGCGAACCGTTCCGCGCTCAGGCGGTCACTTACGCGCACGTTTGTGCCTGCCAGTGTGAACGGCAGCGGCACGCTCGCGGCGGCTTGCGTGGCGACGGCCATACCTGTTCCAAAGGCGGCGACGATGGTTTCGGCAGCGAGCGGGTCGCCGCGATAGTTGGCGGCAGAGACTGTCGCGAGAGCGCGCGTTGCCAGAGTGTCCAGGCGCTGCGGCGTAAGCGCTGCCAACATCTGGCCCGAAAGCGCGCCGAAAGCGGCATCAGCAGCAAGGGGCACGTCTGAACTGATTGTAAAGCTGCCGCCGAATTGCCCGCCCGAGGCCGCGACGATCTCATCCACATAAGCGAGCAAGGTGTTGTTCGCCGGAATCCTTTCGCGCCCGCTACCACGCAAAGTGCCATCGGGCTGATAAATCTTGATTTCGACCTGCGCGGTTTGGGCGTTAGGGTTGAAGAGCGCGAATTGCGTAAACGATTCGAGGCGATTGTCCACGTGGCCCACGACGAAGTTAGTGCCGAGTTCGCTCGTCAGCGGGAACGCGGCGCGGAAGCTCTGCGCGTTGGTGGGATCGCTCAAACTGATTTCGCCGTACACGCCACTGAGGTTGCTCTCGATGACCAGCGCTCCAAAAAAGAAAGCATTCGGCCCAAGGTTGAAAAGCTGGCGCAAGGTGCGCTGGTATTGTTGCCCCGGCGTGAGCGTCAGATTGACTGGCGCGCCGAAACTCGCGCCCTCTTCTTCGATCAGGCGTAACCGGAGTGTAGCAGCGCTGGCCGTGGGATTGACCAAATTCACGGTCGTAGCGATTTCGCCAGGCAATTCCACGGCTGAAGGCGCATAGAGTTTTGTGGGCGTGGGATCGCCTGGCAACAACGGCCGGGCGTTGAATGCGAGCAACTCATTGCTGGATTCATGCAGCACCGTCGCGCACATCTCGTGATCGCCGCGGATGACCAGATAGCCATTGAACGGCGCGCTGATGTCTAGGAAGAGGTCTTGCAATCTGCCCGTCAAAACAGCTTTCGGCGCAAGCGTCGTTTCGCGCACGCCCACTTGCGCACCGGCGGTGTTGCGCAGTTCGAGCGTCAGGTTGTTGTAAAACTTCGTCGTGTTCGCCAGATAAATTTCCGTCGTCCACGTCGCGTCGTAAACCAGATTGGTCAACAACTGCGAACCTGAAGCCGCGCCCTCCAAGCGGAAAGCATCCAGCCGATTGCCCTGGCCGGGCATTTGCCAAACGGCGACAGCTTTCTGATTCGACCAGATTTGCACCCAGCCGCTGCTGACAGGTTGCATCAGCCGGAAGAGTTCCGTGGGTGTGCGCGTCAACGTTTGCCCTGCCGCCAGCGTGATGGTGGCCGTATTGCCGAGCGGCTGCCCTTGCTCGTCAAAGGCGCGCAGTGTCAGCGACGCCAACGCGGTTCCTTGATTGTTCAGATACAGCGGCGCGCTGAAGTTGGCCTCGTCGCGCAGCAACGGCGCGTTGAGCACTTTGTTGGCGAAGGGGCCAAACGCGCCCAGCGTATACCTTGGCGCGAGCGACGTGACGCGCGCCGTCGCGGTCTTTTGCGCCGTGTTGAGCGTGGTCGGATATGCTTCGAGTTGGCCGGTCGCGGGGTCGAAGGCGATAACTTTGAGATTGGCTTCAATCAGGTTTGGGTCGTCCGGCAAATCGGCGGCGCTATATTGGAAGGTGAGGTCGGCGACAAAACTGCCGTCGTTGGGGATGGCCGGAGCGAATAGCCAGACCGTGTTGACGCCCGTGAAATCGCGGAAGAGCGCGGCAGTGTCCGGCGCGGTTTGGGTTTGCCGCCGAACCTCGCTGGGATTTTGTTCCAAGGTAATGAACTCAATTGATTCCGCAATATCGCGGGCCGCGCGTGCGCCGTTAATCACGCGTGGCGCGGTGTTGCGCTGCGTTTGAATCGTCACGCCGAGGTCATTGACGACCTGTTGTGTAATTCCGGGCGGTATGGGTATGGGTTCGGCCAGTTTGAATAAGTTGAACTCTACTTCCTCGGAAAAGGTCTCAGCGGGCACGTGCGCATCATTCACCAAATAAAACCTCAGCCGTAAATTTGTCGTTAAGTAGGGGATGTCAACCGGAAATTCAAAAGTTTCCAGCCCGGAAACTTGCAATTGGCGCAGAACCCCGAGCGGCTTTTCACCGCCATAGGCTCCCAGTACTTTGAACGACACCCGGGCTTCGATGCGGTTCGTGCCAGAGCGCGCGGCGTTGTAGGCCAGTTTGAAGCGAAACCTTTCGCTCCTCCCAACCAGCAGGTAGTAAGTCTGTTTGGGAAATTGGTTGGCATCGGGCACGATCCGCACCAAATCAACTGGAATGACAATAGGAGGAACCAGCACTTTCCTTCCATTGGGGAATTCGATCATCAGCGTCAGTAAAATTTGATCGTTACGGCTCACCAACAACGGCATTACTGCGCTGAAAATGTCCGGGATCAGCAATTTGCCTGGGGTCGTGCTGATTTCACCCGTCACCAGTGATCTGCTGGCCCCAACAAGTTGGCCGTTTTTCTGGGCCAATTGCAAAAACAAGCCGACTGTAGCGCCCTTGTATTCATCGCCTAACTCCTGCCTGGTTCTGATGGCTAAGGTTTCCGAACTCTCCAACGCAACTTGATCGCGCAGCGGATACCCTGCCAAAAACACGGGGATGGCGCCGAAGGGCGTAAACACGCCCGGGCTGCGATTGTGTTTGCCGAACTCAAGGCTGAGCGTTCCCACCGGATAGGTCAGCGCCTCTTGATCGAGCACGGCGTCTTTGGAATCGAGCAGTTTCGTTTCGAGCTTCAACCCGCTGGCATTGCCTGGCACATTGATGGTCAAGCTCAAATTGGTTTTGGTTTGCGGCCCTGAGGTGGTTTGCGCGACCGCCGTGCGGGTGGGATTGCCCAACGATGTTTGGCCGTTGTCAGCCAGGCTGAAGGCCTGCAACGTGAGGTTACCGCCATGTGAATCGCTGATGAGTTGATAGCGCAGGTCGCACTCAAACTTGATCGTCGTGTTCGGCTTCAACTGCGCTTGATCGGCGGGGACGCCGTCAATGCGCGGATTGAGAAATTCAACCGAGTTACTACAGTTCGCGCTATTGACCGGATAAACAATCTCCTGGCTGCGTTTGAAGACATTGCGGCTTTCGTCAATCAGCAGGGCCTGCAGCTTCAACGCGCAAGAGTCGGAACGCAGCGCAAGACTCGCGCCGGGAATGCGCGATTCAATGCTGGGCGGCGTAGTCGGCAACGGCAAGACTCGACCCAAGGGCACGAATTCTGACGAACCCATGAGATTGCCGTTTTGATCAAAGAGCCGTAAGACCAGTTCCGCATTTTTCTTTGATTGCAGCAGGTAAGTCACGTTCGCTTTGAACAACTTGGCCTTCAGTTCATCAGGCGAGTAAGCGGCAATGGGCGGCTCGTAGCTGGTGATCGTCAGCACGTCGGAGCAACTTGGCGCCGCCACTTCGGCAGAAAAACTGTTTTCCAATGGGCAGCCGACCGTCAGCTTCACACTGACCTGCGCGGGGCTGCTGCCGGGCGTAGTGGTCGAAAGCGTGAGCGTGCCGTCATACACATCCGACCATAAGGCGCTGATGTCCACTGCCGCCGCAAGCGTGGCGCTCTGACCGGCATTCAACGAACCGGACGGCGGATTGACGCTCAACCAATTGCCACCAGCGGCGGTGCTGGCTGTCGCTTGCCAATTGACGGTGCTGCTGCCGATGTTGCTCAACGTGAAGGTCTGGGCCGCCGGATTCGCTTGACCCACCGTGCCGCTGAAGCTCAGCGACTCCAGGTTCACGCTCAATTGCTTGCCCGCCGCGACTGACAGGCAGGCGGAAAACTCCGAGGTATTGCCCGCCGGATCGGTGGCGGTCGCGGTGACATTCTGCCCGGCAGGCACCGTGAACGTGGCTTTGCCTTGTCCATCGGTGGTGACTGAGATGGCCTGTAAAAACCGCTCGCCTTCGCCATAACCGGTGAGATCGCAAGCGGTGTTCGCGAAAAATTCGATGGTGTAGGTCGTGTTCGGTTTGCTATCGAGCGTGCCTGTGGCTGATCCGTTTGGATTGGCGCTCAAGACCGGATAGTTCTGTAACTCGTTTGCACCGGTATCGGTGTCCCCCGCATCATTCGGCGTGACGCTCAAAGGCATCAGATCAATGCCCAAATCGTAATTCGAGAAAATCGAATTGCGGAGTATTTTGTTACCGATGCCTGTATCAATTTCTACCCCGATACCATATTTACCGCTTACCGATGCGCTTGTAATCAAATTCCCAGCCCCGTCCGCCGTTCCGCCGATTGTGTTATTACTCGTCTCGAGCAAGACAGCTCGGTTTCCGCTCCAGAATAGCTTGGCGCTAGTTACGTCGGTATTAACATAGTTGCCTTGAATCTGATTCCCATTGCCAGCCGAAACCCAGACGGCCAGCCCTTTCATCGAGAGAAGATTACAAGGGCCTGCACAGCGTCCGGCGATAGTTCCATTGATCCCGCCAATGACATTGTTCGCGGAATATATCTTGATGGCATTGCGATAGCCCTGTTCTGGAATCTGATTTTGACCATTGCTGTCTGTGCCGAAGTAATTGCCGAGCACTTTGTTTTCACCACCGCCAAGTTCAATCGCCTGTCCTGAGTCGGTATCAGGATTATTGCCGGCGGCAAAATAATTCCGCGCCGCCGCCGTCATCCCACCGATAGTCAGGTTCTTGCCCGCCACACGGATGTATTTGCCGCCGCGCGTGAGTTTGGCTTGCGTGCCTGTTATATCCAGTCCGAAAAAATTCCCTTCAATGGTGTGCCCATTGCCGAGCACATTGATTACTCCATCAAGACTCTGAATGTCGTGATAGCCGTAAAAAGCAAACCCGCGCACGAGGCAATTGGTTGCCGAAGACCCCAGCGCGATAACTCCTGAGCCAGCCGTGCCACCACCATCCAGCGTTACGCCGCCTGACGCCGCCGCATCAATGGTCACGGTCTCAGTCACTGTTTTCAGCTTGAATTTATCGAGTTGCCTGATGCTGCTGCTGAAATTGATGAGGTCTGCCCCCGCGCTGGCATTGGCTTCCTCAATCGCAGCGGGCAAGGTGCAACCGCCGCCGCTGCTGGCGGCAATGGCGCAAACGCCATCGCCAGGATTGGCGTCAGATGAAAGCAAGGTTGAGTTCACGGTGAAGGTGCGCAGCGGCGCTGAAGTAGCAAACACGAGCGCATTCGGCCCGCCTTGCGTGAGCAGCACCAAATCACTCAGTCCATCGGCATTGAGCCGCATGGGCAACGCCGCGACGGGTTGACCAGCGGTTTCCAACGCAATGGGAGTCTGGGGAATAGCTGGGACAACGCTCTCCACTCTCTTTTGCGCTTCACCACTCAGCGCCTCGCCCAGCACGATTTCAAGCGGCTGTTGCGGACGCAACACCAACAAGTCATCCACCTGACGGCTCGACACGTGCGCGCGTATGAGTTGCGTTTTGGCGAACCCGAACGCAGCAGCAGCCTCACGAGCGCTGCCGGCTTGTATTTGCCCCGTCAACCTTCCCCACTGTTGGTTGTCTGCCTGGTCTTGCGGCGTGACCAAAGAGACGGTTCCCGCCGCATCCAGCAAGGCAATGTCTTGCGCCCCGCCGCCCGCAAAATCGCCCAGCGCCAGCGCCTCGATGTTGTAGTGGAAGCGTTGGTGTTGAATCCGGGCAGGCGGCGCAACAGAATCCTTTCCGCCGTCGAGTGGTAATTGCCGGTCGCGTCCGTGAACAATCAGCAATTCATTCCCAGCGGCGATGGCTAAGTCATAGGGATAATCTTCATCCAATTGGCCGAGACCGAACGCAGTGGCGGGCGCGGGCAACACGAGCGCTTCGGGCTGGCGTTGCAACGCGCCTTGCGGGCCTTCAAAAATCAGCGCGCGCGCACCAGTCTCACTTGTGACGCCCACCACCACGTCAGCCAAGCCATCCGCCCGGTTGATTTCGCCCGCGAGCAAGGCTGTCACCGCGCCAGACAGCTTCACGCTTTGCACCTCGGCAAACTCACCAGCGCCATTACCCGCCAGCCAATGCAACTCCTGGCTGCCAAGCGCGGCCACGACAACATCCTGATGCCCATCGGCATTGAAATCGCCCGCGCCGATGAAATCCGGCTGTTCCGGTAATTCAAAAACCCGCCCGGGCGCCAGAAAAGGCGCAGCGGTGAAGGTGCCAGCCGCCTTGCGTTGCGCGGCTTCGGGCGTATGCGGCCAAAGCGCATCCACATTGCCGCGTTGCAAACTGAGCAAGCCATGACCCGCCACCGCGTAACCGCTGACCAAATCAGGCACGCCGTCTTCATCAAAATCGCCAGCGGCCAACGCCAGCGGGCGAGCCGCGTCAGCCGCCAAGCGCGCCTGCCAAGCGGAATCGTCCGGCCCGTCGCGCGCCACTTGCAGATTGATCCAGGGGTAGCCTGGGCTGCGCGGGTTCGCTGGTTGATTCAAATGCGTAGTAGATGCGCTGACAGGTTGACTGGCAGCCATGAAACCGCGTTTGAAATTTGCAGCTTGTAAGAAGAAACAAAAGCCGATCGTAGTAATGATAAAGATCGTGATGCGTTTCATAACTCCCCTGCTTTCTGAGAAAGAACGATTTGATTGAAACCTGAAGGGTGTTTGCCAACGGCCCGTCAACGACAGGGAGTCAGACAAGCGCGCCTGCTAGCCTGACTCCCTTGCCTGAGTCAGCGCATACTCACCGTCACGACGTTGGCCGCTTGCCCATCCACCTGCAACGAAATGTTTACCTCGCCGCGTCCAGCCAGCGTGCGCGGCAACGGCCCGACGTTGAGTTGATCCAAACCGACCAGTCCTTCGACCGCGCCGATAAACGCCACTTGCGTATCTGTGCCGCCGACTTTTGCCGACGCAGCGGACAGGCTGCTGAAATTGCGCGCGCCGGTGCCGAACAGGATCAAGTAAAGCTGTTCGCCTGCCGGCCCTAACGTGAGCGGCAGCGGCACGTAACGCTGTAATGCTGTGTCATAGCTCGACACGAGTTCGTAGACTTGCGAACCATCGGTTTTGACGCGCAAAGCCAGCGCCGCCGCAACGCCTTGTCCGTTGGCATTGGCGGCGAAGAGGCCCGGCACGATGCGCGCGATTTGCATCGTACCCGTCGAGACCGTGCCGTCGCCGCTGGCGATGGTGAGCGTTGCCGCGCCGACCGCAGTGCCCTGCGGCAGTTGATAATTGATTTGATTCGCCGAGACAAAGAACAGCGGCGCGAGGCGTTCCACGCCCACACTATCGCGGACTCTGACCGTCGTGCCCGCCAGCGTAGTCGGCAACGGCACACTGGACGCAGATTGCGTCGTCGTCGCCATCCCCGTGCCGAACGCGGCGATGATGGATTCGCTCGCCAGTCGCTCCGCCGCAAAACTGGCCGCCGAAACGCAGGCCACCGCATTCGCCAGGTTGATCGTTCCATTCGTGTACGTGCCGGTCAGCGAATTGGCATTCACATCGGCCATCTGGCGGCGAATGGGCTGATCGCCAAAGCTGATGGCCGTGCTCGCGGTTATCCCTGTACTGGCCGCATTGAAACGCACCGTCACCAGCGCGCGGGTTCCGGCGGCAAAGCGTTCGCCCGCTGACAGCGCCAGCGCGATGCCCAACCGCCCAGCCGCCGTCTGGCTGGTATTGAGAATCAACAGCGCGTTGCTCGCGCTGCTGCCGGTTTCCGCCGAAACGTAACTCAACACGTTCGGGTCGAATTGCAGGCTGAAGCCGGCCGCGTTCTCATCGCCTTGGGCTAGCAACTCGACGCTCAAGGCATTGAGTTGTCCACGCACAAAGGTGGTATTGACGACGCGCAGAGTGCGCTGTTGTTGCTGTATCGCGCGGGCCAGCGGCCCAGACACAGGCAGGCGCGCCCTAATCACTGACCACTGACCACTGGCCGTTGACGTTGGCGCGCTCGGCCCACCGACGGTTTGCACGGCATCCAGTGCCGCGTAATAACGACCGGCCTGCACCCAATCATCTACGGCGACGACGCCGTCGCCTTTGACATTGCGCGGCGCACAGTCAGCGCGTTGGAATTCGCTGCCCGCCGCCGGTGTGTCGAGCGCCGCCGCAAAGCGTCCGACCATCACCCAATCGTTGATCGAAACCGTGCCGTCGTTTTTGCCGCTGGGACGCGGCGTCACATCGGCTTCGTAACCGCGCAAGATCGCGATGGTCGCGCAGGTGTCGGATTGATATGTCGCCGTCAGGATTTGCGCGTTGGCATCGGAAACGCGCCGCAAGATCGGCGTATCGGTGAAGCCAATCGTCGTCGAAGTCGCCGAGGTCGTCGCCGAGACGGTGAAGGTAACAACAGCAATTTGACGCACACCTGCCGCAAAGCTCTGGCTCGTCGGCAAGGCGAGCGCGATGCCATAACGGCCTTGTGCGACTTGATTGGAGTTGGTATTGAGCACACTGCTCGCGGCATCGCTGCCTTTCGCCGCTTGCGGATTGCCAAGCACCGCCGGATCGAAGGTCAGCGAAAAACCGAGCGCGTTTTCATTGCCTTGCGCAACCAGCTCGACCGGCACAGTCAATGTGCCGCCTAGCGAGGCCGAACCGCACACGACGCGCACGATGCGGCCAGACGGTTGTGTCACAGTGAAAGTCGCAGTGCGCACTTCGTTGCAACCGGACTTGATGATGGTGATCGGCCCTGTCACCGCGCTATTGGGCACAGTCGCGGTGATTTGCGTGTCGCTGTTCACCGTGAACGTAGCGACAGCCTCATTGGCAAATACGACCAGGTTAGTGCCGCTGAAATTCGTGCCGGTAATCGTGACGGTCGAGCCAGCCGCGCCGCTGGTGGGGTTGATGCCAGTGACTGTTGGACAAGCAATACCGCCTGTTACGGTGAATGTCGGCGTATTCACGTCCGCACAATTGGGTTTGCTGAGCGTGATCGGGCCGGTCACAGCGCCATTCGGGACGGTGGCGATGATGAAGGTATCGCTCATCGGAACAAACGAGGCAGCGACATTGTTGGCGAATTTCACGCCGCTCAACCCACTCAGGTTCGTGCCGTTAATCATGACATTGGCGCCGACGCCACCGCTGGTCGGACTGATGCTGCTGACGGTCGGACAATTGCCGCCGCCTTGGGTAATGGTGAAATTCTCAGTCAGCACCTGCGTGCCTTTGATGAAGACGCGCACCAGCCAATTACCGGGCAGGGTCGCCGCTTGCTGCCCGGCGATTTGGATTGCATCCCAGAAACAGGCTTGCCCCTGGGCCGCTTGTGCCAGCGTGTAGTTGAACGTGCGATAGATCGTGCCGTTGGGATGCACCCATTCCCAGCGAATCGCATCGTTGACCGCCACGCCGGAGGCGAACGTCCACTGAATGGCTTCGGTGTCGGTCGTCGTGAAGCTGGTTTTGACGGTTGGTTTGACGCACGCGCCGGGCACCGGCCCGCCAGTCATCGTATGATCGAGAATCATCACAGTGCCGCCCGTGCTGACGCCATTGCCCGCCAGCGCCACGGTGACGGTGGGGCGTGCGGGATCGCTGCTGTTCATGGTGAGCGTGCCGCGTTGTTGCCCCGTAGCCGTGGGTGAGAAACGTACCGTAATCATCTGCGTCGCGCCTGCATTGATGGTAATTGGTGTGGTCGTGCCAGGCGTGCTGAAGCGCGCATTGTCAATTGCCAGCGAATTAATGGTCAGTTGCACGCCGCCGATGTTGCGCACCGTCAAGGGCAGGTCTTTGCTCTGATTGACAGTGACATCGCCGAATTCCAGCAGCGTGGGTGCGACATCAATCAGCGGCGTTTGTTCGGTGAGGGTCAGCGATTCGGCATCAATCGCGGTGGCGTGCCGTTTGTTGTCGCCGGTCTTGGTCTCGGCCAGATAGCGCACCACGCGCGGGCCTGGCGGCGTGTTGTTCCCTCGATCCCTGACGTTGCTGTTGGAATAGACATCGCCGCCCATCGGCAACAGCACGGGTTTCGCCGGGCCTACGTCACCGATCAAATATTCATCCAGACCATTGCGCAGGATGGCGGCAGAGACGCGGTTGATGCCCGTGCTGGCGGTCGCTTTGACTGTCAGCGTGGCGGTCGAACGGCCATTCGTGAGCAGGAACGGCGGGTCAATCGTGGGATTGCTCAAGTTCGGCGCGCTGCCCAACGCCGTGGTGATCTCGCACGCCGCCAGTTGCTCAAAGTTGTTCGCATCCTTTACGAGATAGCTAAAGCGTGTCGCGGCGGCATTCATCGAAGGAATATACAGGCCGTCGTAAACCACGTGCGGCGGATCGCCGCTCAAGGCTCCGAGGCCGACGCCCAATTGCAGCACGCGCCGCGTCGGCGTGTCATACAAATAGCTGGTGGCACCGAGCAGCAGCGTCGAGCCATCGCGATTCAGAAAGATGCGATAGGAAGCGTGTCCGGTGTTGGGGAAGTCCTGCGGCGGAGTGATCTGATTGCTGGTGACGATGACCTGTTTCCCCTGGCCGTTGACGTTGTCGAAATTGATCACGCCCACTTCATAATTACCGCCGGTGGGCTGCGTAATGTCGTAGCCCACCTTCGAGCCGTCGGCGCTGATGGTGACGTATTGCACGCCATAGTTGCCGATCGTTTCCAGAATCTGGTGCAACCCTTGCAGCGCGCCGCCCGCATACTGGCCCGCCATCACCCGTAACATTCCTTGCGCCCGCACGACGAAGACGACGCGCGCGCCGTCCAGCGAAACGTCCAGCCCCGGCGTGCCCGACGTGAAGAACTCAACGTCGCCAGCGGGGAGGCCGATCACACCCGCGACTTGCTCCGGCGAAGCGATGCGCTGTGGCGTGCCGCCGGTGGCGTCCACCACATAGAGGCCCTGCCGGAATTCGCCGACGTCGCCACGCAATTGAAAGAAGACCCGGTTGCCATCGGGTGCCAGGCGTATGTTGGGGTATTCAATACCGGCCTTATCCCACACCGTCACCGGCCCGCTGCCCGTTTTATACACACGCACATCGCTGCCGAAATTGGTACCGCCGCCGCGCACCGTCAGCACGCTTGCGCCGTCATAACTGATGTCCGTTTTCTCCGGCCTGTCAGGGAACGACGCAATCTCGCGCGTATTCGTGCCGTCAAAGCTGGTGACGTAAACGCGCGCCGGATCGCCAATCGTCAGGTAAAGGATTGAATTGCCGTCGCCGCTGATGAGCGGGTATTCGCGCACCACGCCTCGCTGAGTGGTGGTGAGTTCGTGATAAACCAACGTGCGAAGGATCGTGCCCGCCACTTGCGGGCTGTCTGGCGCATTGCTTTGCTGCGCCCGTGAAATTGGCAGCTTCGCCAGCCACAGCACTGCGGCGAGGCTGAAGAACAAACTGAAAAATACTCGGCGTTTCATAACTCCCTCCTCTTAAACAAACCGGAGGAGCATTGGGCAAACGCAACGGCTTGCCACAGCACTCCCCCTCAATCTTTTTAGCGCACACTGACCGTCACAACGTTGGCTGTCTGCCCATCCACTTGCACCGCAATGCTCACCTCGCCACGCCCAGCCAGACTGCGCGGCAACGGCCCGACGTTGAGTTGATCCAACCCAATCAAGCCTTCGACCGGCCCGATATAACCGACCTCGGCGGTGGTGCCGCCCACGCGCGCTTGCACATTCGCCAAGCCGCTGTAATTGCGCGCACCCGTGCCAAACAGAATCAGGTAAAGCTGCTCGCCTGCCGGCCCCAACGACAGCGGCAGCGGCACGAAACGTTGTTGCGCAGCGTCATACGTCGCCACCAATTCGTAAACCTGCGAGCCATCGGCTTTGACGCGCAAGACCAGCGCCGCCGCGACGCCCATGCCGTTGGAATTGGCGGCGAACAAGCCAGGCATCACGCGCGCGATTTGCATCGTGCCCGTCGAGACCGCGCCGTCACCGCTGTTGATGATGAGCGTCGCCGCGCCCGCCGCCGTGCCGGGCGGCACCTGGTAATTTACTTGGCCTGACGAAACGAAGAAGAGTGGCGCGAGACGCTCAATCCCGGCGCTGTCACGCACGCGCACGGTCGTGCCCGCCAAACTTGTCGGCAACGGCACCGTCGCCGCCGCTTCCGTTCTGATCGCCAGACCTTGGCCGAATCCCGCCACGATGGATTCGCCGGCCAAGGCCGTGCCGACGAAGCTGGCCGCTGAAACACACGCGACGGCATAGCCGACATTCACGCGCCCATTGGTTAGATTGGTTTGCACCGTCTCGTTGAGCAGGCAGCGTTGCCAGGTCAGCGCCGTGCTCGTGCCGCCCGCGCCGGTCACGTTGAATTTCAAATTGAGCAGCGTGCCCGCACCCGTCAGTGGTTGTGTGCCAAAAGCCGAGACGCGCAAGCGCCCCGGTTGCGGATTGGCGGTGATCGTCAACGTACTGCTCAGCGTATTGGCCGCATCGTAAGGCGTGCTTTGCGCCTGCAACACGTTTTGATCGAAGACCAAATCGAAGTCGTAAGCGATCACGCCCTTGCCGCTCAGGTCGCCCACGGTGATCGGGATGGTCACGCTCGTGCCGGTCGTCGCGTTGAGGTTTGGCAATGCAATGCTGACTTGTTGCGCCGGACTGCTGGTGCGCGCCAGTTCGTCAAAAGCCGTCGCCCCGGCTGCCCAGTTGCCCGACACATCGCCGACCAGCACGGCATCGAAATTCTGGTTCGTCTGGTTGCTGCTCAGATTGGTGTAGCCGCGCGTCGGCGGCACGAACTTCCAGGTGCCCGCAATGCTGGCCGCGTTGTTGATGCCGACGACGTATTGCGCAATCAGCGCGGCGTCGAACGAAGACAGTTCGCCGTTGTTGCTGGTGTCACCGGCGAGTTGCTGGCACGTGTTGAGCGTGTTGATACCGACGACGTGTTGCGCCACGAGCGCCGCATCAAACGAGGCGAGGCCATTCACATCGCCCGATTTGGCGGGCGTCAGCGTGTAATTGCCGCTGTTCAGATTGGGCAGCGTGTAACTGCCGCTGGTGTTGGTGGTGGCCGAAGTCGTCGCCGAACCTGTGACATTGACGGCGACGCCGGGCACGGGTTTGGGCGTGATGCAATAACTGACCGCGCCGCTGAGCGTGCCGCCGCCGGTCACACAGGCGCGCCCATTCGTCGTGGTCGAACAGGGCGTACCTTCGTTAAAGCGGAAACTGGTGAAGCTCAGATTGCTGCACGCATTGGCCGCCCCCAGCACATCGAATTTGACGTTGAGTAGCACCCCCGCACCGGTGAGCGCCGTCGAGCCGAAGCCCGAAATGCGCAATTGCCCGGCGGCAGGGATGTTGGTCGTGATGGTGAAATTACTGCTCAGTGTGCCTGTCTTGTCGGTCGGCGGATTCTGCAAGCGTAAGACCGCCGGGTCATAGGTGAGCGTCGCGTCATAGGCGATGACGCTTTTGCCGGTCGTATCGGAAGCCGCAATCGGCGCGGTCAGCGTCGTGCCCGCGCCTGCGGTGAGATTGGAGGCAATGACAACATCAATGCAGGGGCCTGCCGTCGTCACGGTGAACGGAGATGTTTGCACATCGGCGCAACCGGTCTTGCTGAGCGTAATAACGCCGGTCACCGCGCCGCTGGGCACGGTCGCGGTGATTTGTGTATTGCTGTTGACGGTGAATTGCGCGCTGACATTGTTGGCGAAACGCACTGCCGTCACACCCGTGAAGTTGTTGCCTGTGATCGTCACCGTGCTGCCTACCGCGCCGCTGGACGGCGTTAAGCCGCTCACCGTCGGACACGACGGCGTGACGGAAGGCACGTTGAGGTTCAGTGTGTAATTGCCCGGCGTCCCCGCGTTGGCTTCGATCAGATAAGTGCCGGTGTAAGGCAGCACGTAAAAGCCCGTGCCCGGCGGGATGCGCTGCGTGCCGTTCCCTTCATATCCCACCACGAACGAGCCGGTCGGCCCATATAGGTACAAGCCAGTCGTGGTAGTTTGGGTGACGGTTTCAATGGACACCTGCTGCCCGGCTTGGCCGCTGAAGGAATACAAGTCGCTGAAGCCGCCCGCGCCCGAGGCGCAATCGCCCACGGCCCACGCGGCATTCGTTGTCGAAGGCACGCCCACCGGCGTAATTGGGCAATTGCCGCCCGTGCCGCCTTGCACGACGGTGACAAACTTACCACCGATGACGAGTCTGCCGAGGCGGAAGCCCTGGCTAGTGTTGCCGCTCACGGTGTAATTGACCGTCCCGTTGCCGCTGCTGCTCGCGCCGCTATTGACCCTGATCCATGAAGAAAGAGAATTGGCTGTCCATTCACAACCGGTTGCCGCAGTCAGCGTCACATTGCCATCCCCGCCCACCGCATTGAACGCGGCTAGCGTGGGCGCAACGTCATAGCTACACGCCGGGCCGCCACTCGCGGCGGTCAGGCTCAACACATAGCTGCCGGTTTCATTGGCGTTAAAGGAACTGGCTTCGATGATGTACGTGCCCGTATACGGCAACACGTAATAGCCGCTGCCCGCCGGAATGCGCGAACTGGTCGTGCTGCTATCGCTGTCATCATTGGAACCAATGATCGAACCGTTTTCGGCGATTAACACCAGATAAGCGTCAAAGGCCGTCGTGGTATGTGCGATGGCGATGCGTTGGCCGGCCTGGCCACTGAAGGAATACAAATCGGCATAGGCGTTCTCGTCAATAACCGAACGGCAATCCGTCGTGCTGAGCGTGGCGTTGACGGTTTGTGGAATAGTCAGCGGCGTCACCGGACAATTGCCCAGTGAACCTGCTTGGGTAATCAAGACGTAATGACCCGCGACCAGCAAACCGCCAACGCGGCTGCTGGGGCTGGTGTTCGCTTGCACAGTGTATGTGACCGTCCCGCTGCCCGTGCCGCTGTTGCCCGCCGTCACGCTCATCCAGGCCACACTGCGCGTCGCCGTCCAGCCGCATTCGGCGCTGGTGGCGACGCTGATCGTGCCTGTGCCTCCCGCCACACTGAAGGCTTGTGTCGTTGGCGTTACGGCGTAAGTGCACGTGCCGCCACCGCCACCGCCGGGCGAAACGGTCAGGTCGTATAACACAGGCGAGGTCTCACCCGTCGTGAGTTGCAACGTGACTTCGATCTGCAAGTAACGATTGGCCGGAATCGCGTTGAAGGCCGCGCCGTTGGTGACTTGTTCCCAATTCGACCAGCTTTGTTGATTGGCTGAACTGCGCACACGCGCCTTGATGGAAGTCCCGGCGGGTTCGCTGCCGTTCCAGCGCAACGTGCCCCACGTCGTGCTGGCCGCGCCCGCATCGTAAACGACCGTCCACGTGCCGGTGCGCGAGGTGACGGTGCGCGCGACCTTGCCGGTCATGTCGCTGTAACCGTAATGGCCGCTCGTGCCGTTCAGCGTCTTCGACAGATCAACCGTGTTGGTGGCCGGGTCAATGCGCCGGATGGTCGCGTCGCTGCGATTGACGACCCAAATCTTGCCGTTCTGATCTATCGCCACGCCAGAGCTTTCGCCGGAGCCGGTATTGATCGCGGTTTTCGGCGTGCCGTCGTTCGCCCAGCGATGCACGCGATTGGAATTGCTGTTGGCAATCCAAATGTCGTTGTCGTCTGATACCACCACGCCGCGCGAACGGTATTCCAGGTCTTTCGTCCATTCGACCTGATTGTTCACGACGTTGATGCGCGAGATTTTTGAGCTTTCCCAGCCGGTGGCGAAGAGGTGATCGAGCTTGTCAATGCCCAGCCCGTAAACCTGATGGTTGGTGGCAATCTTGGTGAGCGCGCCCGTGGCCGGATTGATTCTGAGCACGAACCCCGTGGCGACATCCGCCGACCAGAGCGTGCCATAACGATCAATCGCCGCGCCGTATGGGTAGTGCGATTGCGGCGCGACATCAATCGTGCGCACAATCGCGCCATTCGCGCTGGCGATGTTGAAATACTTGCGGTCGCGATAAACACCCGCCCAAATGTTGCCGTTGGCATCAATCGCCATGGCCCGCGTACCTTCATCGCCATACGCCGAATAGTTAGTGAACGCGCCCGGCGTAAACGTGCCTTCCTTGCCTGCCGCCACGATGACTTCGCGCAAGACGCATTCATCCTTGCCCCAATCGAGCAATTCCGCGCCCGTGATGTCGCCGTCGCCGTTGGTGTCGCGCGAAGTCTCGATCACGCTATTGCCATTGCGGTCTACGCAATCGGCCTCGGCCAGCGCCACTTCGACCACGCTGGCGTAATTGCGATTGCCGACCCAGCAATTGCCCTGCAAATCCACCGTCGTGCGCGAGGGATTGGAACTCGTGCCGCCGCCGGTGCGATAGCGGCCCGCCTCGCGGCCCGTGCGCGTGTCCACTTTTGAAATCGAACCTTCGTTTTGATTGGGCACCCAAATGTAAGGTGGGATGCCGCCTTCGCGCGAAAGCTGCAATTGATTGGGCACGGTGGCGGATTCGACACCGACCAGCACGCCCTCCGCGAAATCTGCGTTGGTTGAATACGTGCGCCCTTGCTGTAGCGCATCGGCCCGACTAGCCTCGGGCCAAATAACCAGCCAAGCGGCGATCCCGACTAACAATGAACTTATCAATGCAAAGACCATGCGTTTCATACACGTCTCCCTGCGGGCCATTGGCCCACTTCTCCTAAAGTGTTTTTTTGAAACCCTCGTGTTATTTGCGCACCCAACAGATGCGTTTATTGTTATGGCAAAGAGGCAATGCATGTGCCGCGGTAGAATTGGTGTTTTTGAGCAGTTGGGCAGGCTGAAGTGCGGATTCTCAACAGGGTTGCGTTGCTGCTGAAGATTGTATTGGTGAAACCCGGATCGGCTTGCACTGGCGGCTACGGTAAGGCGCGCGGCTTGTCATTACCCACATTTGCTCTCTTATGCGCCGGAGGCGCGGCGGATATTAGCCGGTGGTGAAACCACCGGAGGCCTGTGGTTATTGCCTTTGCGCCCCGGCAGGGGCGCGGGACGAGACATGACCGGCAGTGGATTTTGTGACCTGACGCTACGTCCGGCACCCCTGCTGGGGTGCAATGTTATGCCACTCGTTCCCAGTGGTTTCACCACCGGCTAATATCCACGGCCCTTTCAGGGCCAAAAACAAAGACCGCTAAATCCGGAAAATGTGGGTGATGACAAGGCGCTCAAGTTTCCATACCTTGCGCCGCTCGTTCTTCAGCCAATTGGGTCTCGAATTGTTCCAAGGCTTCCAACGCCTCGCAGCCATAAATTGCCGCCGGGCCGCCGCCCATCATCAGCGCTACGCCGATGGTTTCGAGAATTTCGGGACGGGCGGCCCCAGCGCGCAAAGCATCGTGGACGTGCCAGGCGATGCAGCCATCGCAGTTCGTAGAAATTGCAATGCCCAGCGCAATCAATTCTTTCGTTTGCTTACTCAAAGCGCCAGCGGACATGGCACCTTTGTGCAACTGCGTAAATCCGGCCAGTGGCGCGGGCAGTTCTTTGGTCAATTTATGCAGCAGCATCCCCAAATGCTGACGCGCGCGCGGATGATTTTGTTCAGACATAGCCTACTCCTTTCGCTCTTCTTCCTTTTGGGGTGCTGGCTTTTGGGATGCTGGCCGGTTCCGCACAATCAGTACTGAACATGACGCGTGCGCGGCCACAGCTTGCGAAACGGCGCCGAGCAACAGCCGCCCCAACGCTCCATAGCCATGCGAGCCAAGCACAATTAAATCCGCACCCCAGCGTTTGGCCTCATCCACAATCATGCGGCGCGGCGCGCCTTCGATCTCTGCCGCAGTAATGGCCAATGATTTCTCCGCGAGGTTCGCGCGCAAGACACCAGCCGCACGCTCAACGATCAGATGCGCACGCCGCTGCTCATACTCGACCGCCGCTTGGCGCTCAGAGAGCACAGCAAACATAGGCTCAGCCGCCACCGGGAAACGCGCCGAGTAGGCAGAGATGATGCGCACTTCGCTGCCTGCGGGCCAAAGGCGTTGCGCAACAGCTTGCACGGCGGCTTCGCTGCACGGCGAGCCGTCAATTGCCAATAAGACCTTCATCCGTACACCTCTAAAGAATGTGGGAGACAAGAAGAACCATCTCATTGGCCGAACTGCCTCCCAACATGCCAGCGACAATTACCTTAGTCGCTTAGAGCGGGTTGCACTTTGGTGTACGGGAAAAAAGCGCGGCTTGGGACAGTACCGCGCGCGTCAGCAAGCGGCACATCCAGTCAGGCCCAGCGGCATAAACACGTCGTCTCCGCTTGCTGACGCGCGCGGTACTGTCCCGGCGCAACCATCCCGTATATGCAATTGCAACCCGCTCTAATACAGGAGTGCTCCCCCCGGTAACACTCCTGAAAACGAAATCCAACTCACTCTGTTATCAAATTCAGCCAGCAGGAGGGGCAATCCCGATGCCGCGAATGTTTTCGTGGATTCGCCCGGAAACTCGAGCGGCAAGGCAAGCTGTCAGCGGATTCTCGCCCGCAGTTGGGGGAAAAGTCCCAGCCAGCATAAACGTCGGCAGTATGCGGTAAGGCTAAATCAAATTACGTGGCCAGTTTGAAAGGCTTCAATCTCCGCCTCGCTAAAATTCAATTCGCGCAATACCTCGTGCGTGTGTTCGCCCAGCAACGGCGCACGGCGGCGTATTTCGCCGGGCGTCGCCGAGAGTCGCACGGGCGTATTGGCCAACGGGACGGCAGCGGGGCTGCCCGGATAATCAACGTATTGCAACAACTCGCGCGCCTGCACCTGCGGATCGTTGAGCACCTCCTGCAAGGCATAAACCGGCCCGGCGGGCAGCCGCACGGCTTCGAGTTGTTGCAAGGCTTCGGCGGTCGTGCGCGCCGCCGTCCAGGCGGCCATCACGGCGGTAATCAAGTGATAGTTGTCGCCACGCGCCAGATCATCGGCACAGCGCGGATCGGCAATCAAATCGGCGCGGCCCACCAACCTGGCCCAGCGTTCAAACATCGGTTGGCCAATCGCCTGCACCACGATCCAGCCATCGCGCGTGCGGTAGGTGTCGGTGGGCGCGGCGTGCAAACCCGCGTTGCCGCGTTGCTCGCGCACGATGCCGGTGACGTGGCGTTCGGCCAGCAAGGATTGCATCAGCATGACGCCCGTTGCGAGCAGCGCGCCCTCGACGACTTGCCCCTGGCCGGTGCGTTGCCGTTCAAACAGCGCGACCATCGTGCCGAAGGCGGCGTGCAAGGCGGTGCCGAAATCTTCAAACGCGACGACGCTGCGCACGGGCGCGCCGGGAAAACCCGTCAAACTCATCGCGCCCGACATCGCCTGGGCAATCGTGTCGAAGCCCGCCCGCCTGGCATAAGGCCCGGTCGAACCGAACGTCGAGATCATCGTCAGGATGATGTCCGGCTTGCTCGCCGTGAGTGACTCGTAATCAAGGCCGAGCTTTTGCAACACGTCCACCGGCAAATTGGCGACGACGACATCGGCGCTGGCCAGCAGGCGGCGTTTGATTTCGCCGCTGTGCGGATGGGCCGGATCGAGCGTCAGACCGCGTTTGTTGCGGTTCATATTCATAAACAATGCGCCATCGCCCGTTTCGCTGAGCGGCGCGAGCTGGCGGTCTTCGCCTCCGTCGCGGCGCTCGATGCGAATGACATCCGCGCCCATATCCGCCAGCAAGGCGGCGCAATACGGCCCGGCGATGTAGCGGCCAAAATCGAGCACGCGAATTCCTGCGAGTGGTTTGGTCATCTGTTTCCTCAGCAAGTTCTCGCCGCAGATTAACGCAGGTGTTTGCGGATCAGCGAAAAGCGCGTTGATCTGCGGCGGGGCTTTTTATTGTTTCAGTGCGTCGCAGCGCGACAGGCAAAACTCCTTTGCAAAATCCAGCTTGTGTATCAAGAATGCAGGGGCAGCGGCGCACACTGTACCGTAGGCTGCCAGCCTGCGGCGAGCCTTTACGCCAAGCTTGCTGGCCGAAATCACAACGTTCAAGCGCCCGCAGGCTGCGGCACATTTTTTTGAGGAACACCGCCAATGATTCGTCCCTTTGACTACACCGGCATTACCCGCGATGAGCAAGGCATCCTGCGTTACGACAACCTGCCGGATTCGCTGGTCGCAATGTTTCGCCGCAGCGTTGACCGCGCGCCCAACGCCGAAGCCATCGTCGAAGCCGGCGGCCCGCGCATGACCTACGCCCAGGTTTGGGACGCCGCCGCGCACATCGCAGGCGGTTTGCGCGCTCATGGCATCGCACCCGGCGACCGCGTGGCGATTCAACTCGGCAACGGCTTGCAGTGGTGTCTGGCTTTTATCGGCATTCAAATGGCGGGCGCGCTGGCGGTGCCGGTCAACACGCGCTTTACCGCAGCCGAGGCCGCCTACGTTATCGCCGATTCCGGCGCGCGTTTCTCATTCCTGCCCGGCGCGGCATTGCCCGACGGTGCGCCCTTTGTGATCGAAGGATTAAAGCGTGATGGCGTAGCCGCGATCTTTTACACCAGTGGCACGACCGGCTTTCCCAAAGGCGCGCTGACCACGCACGAGAACTTTCTTTCGATTGTCGAATCGCGTTTCCGTATCGTGCCGCTGCCGCGCGATGGCAGCATCCGCACGCTCATCAGCATCCCGCTCTTTCACGTCACGGCCTGCAACGCGCAGTTTCTGCCTACGCTCGGTACGGGCGGCGCGGTCGTCATCCTGCCCGCGTTCGATGTCCAAGCCTTCCTGCGCGCCATCGGCGACGAGCACATCAACCAACTCACGACCGTGCCCGCGATTTATTGGCTCGCGCTCAATCAACCCAACTTTGCCGAATTTGATACGACAGCCATCCGCTGGCTGTCGTATGGCGGCGCGCCGATGGCCCCTGAACTGGTGGGCCGCATCATCGAAGCCTTTCCCAACGCCCGCGTCGGCAACGGCTTCGGCTTGACCGAAACGTCTTCGGTGGCGACCTTCTTGCCGCACGATTTTGCGCGTGAGCGACCCGAATCGGTCGGTTTCCCAATTCCCATCACGGAGGTAGACCTGTTTGAGCCGGATGCCGAAACGGGCATCGGTGAACTACTCATTCGTGGCGCGAACGTCGTCAAAGGCTATTGGAACAAGCCGGAAGCGACGGCGGAGACATTTGTGGATAGCTGGTTACATACGGGCGACATGGCGCGCATCAGCCCGGAAGGCTTCATCCAAATCGTAGACCGCAAGAAAGACATGATCTGTCGCGGCGGCGAAAACGTTTATTGCGTCGAAGTCGAAAACGCCTTGGCCGCGCATCCCGCCGTGTTTGAAGTCGCGGTCATCGGCGTCCCCGACGTCGTGATGGGCGAAAAAGTCGGCGCGGTCATCTCGCTGCGGCCCGGCATGCAAGCCGAACCGGAAGACATCATCACGTTCGCCCGCACGCGGCTGGCCGATTTCAAAGTCCCGCAATACCTCAAGATTTACAGTGATTCGCTGCCGCGCAATCCCAATGGCAAAATCGTGAAGCCGCGACTGCGCAAAGAAGTCGTGTGGGATAAACCCATTCGCTAAGGCATTGGCCACAGAGGCACGGAGCCACAGAGAGAAATCACACCAGAGCAAACTGTCCGGACTTACCTCTGTGGTTCCGTGCCTCTGTGGCTAATCCTCTTCCAAAAACACTGCTCAATAAAAGCCACAGGCCGACAGAGTCTTTCGTCTTCACGAAAATCCCTGTCGGCCTGGGTTGTCTTAGCGATTATCTCTGGTTGCGCTTAGTAACGGCGACCACCACCGCCGCCGCCAAAGCCACCGCCACCGCGTCCGCCGCCACCACCACGTCCGCCGCCGCCGCCACGATCTTCGCGGGGCTTGGCTTCGTTGACGGTGAGGGCGCGGCCGCCGACTTCCTTGCCATTCAGACCTTGGATCGCCGCTTGCGCGGCTTCTTTGGAATCCAGTTCGACAAAGGCGAAGCCGCGTGAACGGCCCGTGTCACGATCGGTGACGAGGCTCGCGGAGCTGACTTGGCCGTATTGGCTGAATTCATCTTGCAGATCCTGCTCCGTCGTATTGAAGGCCAGGTTCCCGACATATAATTTCACTGACATTTGATTTTCCTCTCAATGTAATCGAAGCGGCCGAATGCGCGGCGGAAACGGTTCCTATTCACGACATTCGACACTCGCATCAACGAGTGGCTTCTTACCGTTACTACTCGCCAACCCTCTGGGCCTAATAACGCCAGTCACGCTTGACGACGCATCACCGTTGAAGCCCAGCAGAGCAAGCTCGCGTTGAAGAATTGACCAAACTTTGAGATTGAAGGAAAAGCTCGTGGCGGTCTGTTAAGGAAGGCACGGACTGATTTACGCAACCAAAGAGGTTATATTTCAACTGCGGACACCATAGCACAGAAGCGACCCGCAATGTTGCACCATCTGCGGCACTGGCCGAAAAACTCCGGCGCGCCAAATTTATGAACCTTTCCCGCTTCTGCCACGCTTCTGTTCCACTCTCGTTGGGTTTGTTTGTTATACTCAAACAATGATGAACCAACCAAACAATGGAGCAACCTCGCAGGTAATCTTGATTCTGGCCGGCACGAGCACGCAATACACCGAAGCGCGTAGGCGTTTGGAGCTATTGCCCAAGGAAGCCAGTTGGCTGACCCGGCCTTCGGGCTTAAAGGAATTGCAGCGGCCCAAGGTCTATCGCTTTGGCACCTGGCGTGAATTGGCGCAAATCGAAGCGGTGGAATTGGCGCTGACCGAGATCAAAGCCGAGATTGTTGATCTATAGCCTGCAATGTTCCCGCATGTAACCCCACGGAGCGCGCCTTGCGAGTTTACGATTCTTATGCCCCAACTCGCGCCCAAACTCGCGTATGCAAGAACCTCCTTCGCCTTTCGCGCCACAAAAGCAACAGCAGCGTTGGCGCGAAGCCGCCCTTTATCTGACGGCCCTGCTCGGCTGTGGCTGTTTGCTGGAACTCCTCTTCAAGCTGCATCAGGCTGATCTAAACGTGCCCTTGCTTTACTCTGGCGACGGGGTTTTCCATCAAATGCTGGTCAAAGCCATCCTGACGAAGGACTGGTATTTGCAGAATGACGCGCTGGGGATGCCCAAAGGGCTGGAACTGTATGACTTCCCTTTGGTGGACAATGTTCATTTTCTGCTGCTTAAATTGCTCGGCTGTTTCAGCACCGATCACGCAAGAGTGCTGAACATTTTCTTTTTATTTACTTTTCCGCTCACGACACTGACCGCGTTGTTAGTGCTGCGCCATTTCAACATCTCAGCGGCGCCCGCATTGGGCTGCAGCCTGCTTTACACCTTTACCCTGTACCATCTGCGGCGCGGCGAAAATCACCTATTGCTTTCCGCTTACTATCCCGTGCCGCTCATGATCATGGTGCTGCTGTGGCTCTGCCAGGGAGCCTTGCCAGTAACCGGGAACGGCTGGTATCGCAAGCGCCGCTGGTGGAGCGCCAGTTTGATTTGCGCGCTCATTGCCTCGACTGGCAGCGGCTATTACGGCGCGTTTGCGCTGGGGTTATTGCTGAGCGTTGGCGTATGGCGCGTAGTGGAAACCAACTCGCTAAAAGCGTGCTGGCCTCCGCTGCTTTGCGCGGCGCTCATCGTCACCTGTACCGCCGCCAATCTGTTGCCCCATTTACTTCACCGCTTGCAACACGGCGCGGTTCCGGTGGGGCAACGCGCGCCTGGCGAAGCGGAAACGTATGGATTGAAACTGGCCACGCTGCTTTTACCTGCCCCTGGCCATCGGATAGCGCCGCTCGCGAACTTGCGGGCGCGCTACGATCAAGGGCCGCTGAATAACGAAAATGCCGATGCCTCATTGGGCTTGGTCGGAAGCCTTGGCTTCTTGTTTCTACTCGCTTGGCAGGTGTATGGCAGGCTCACTGCTAAGCACAATCTCAACCAAGAGCGGCGGCAGTTATGGCAACACCTGAGCCTCTTGAATATCTCGGCCTTGCTGTTGGGTACGGTGGGTGGAGCGGGCGCGCTGATCGCGCTACTCGTTTCGCCCCAAATTCGCAGTTACAACCGGGTCAGCGTTTACTTGAGCTTTCTCGCGTTGCTGGCGGTGGCCTCGCTCTTGGATCAATTGGCCGAGCGGTACGCGCGTTCGGCCCGGCGATACGCGGTCTTCAGCGGCGGGGTTTTGCTGCTGACTGTTTTGGGCGTGCTCGATCAAACCCCGGCGCAGCCCCTGCCTGATTACGCGGCGGTCAAAGCTGAATACCGCAATGACGCGGAGTTTTACCAACGTGTCGAGGCCAATGCGCCAGCGCATGGGATGATCTTTCAGTTGCCCGCCCACCTTTTTCCCGAAGGCCCGGGCTACGAACATTTCAAAGCCTATCTGCACACGCGGCAGTTGCGGTGGAGTTTCGGGGCCATGCGCGAACGTCCAGCCTCACAGTGGCAACTCGACGCAGCCGCGCAACCGGCGCCGCGTTTGATTGAACTGCTGGCCACCGCCGGATTCAGCGGACTGAACATTGACCGTTGGTTTTATCAGGATGGCGGCGCGGCGCTCGAAACCGAGCTGACGAATTTGCTGGGCCGCCCGCCGCTGGTGAGCCGGAACAATCATTTCAGCTACTTTGATCTGACGGCCTATCAACGAACTTTGCAGGCAGGTGTTTCAGCCGAAGACTGGCGCGCGCGCCAGGAAAAAGTCTTGTACCCGCTGCTGCAAACTTGGGGCGGCGAATTTTCAGGTCTTGAGGGCACGCCCGCAGATAACTGGCGCTGGTGCGGTTCTGAGGGAGAATTGCTGCTTGAAAATAGCTCATCGCAGCCGCGTGACGTGCAGCTTGAAATGTCGCTTTCGTCTCCCCAGCCCGGCAAGCTGGTGCTAAAGAGTGCCCCCTTCACCGCAGAGCTAGCGCTCAGCAATCAGGCAACCGCTTTCCGTAAAAGTTTCGCGCTGCCGCCAGGCTCTCACAAATTCCTCTTTTATTGCGACGCGCCGCCGGGCCAATCAGCGACTGACCCGCGCGAGTTGGTCTTCTGTGTTCATAATTTCAAACTGACAGAATAGCGTTGTTGCGACCTTTGGAAACAACTGCGTAAGCAAATTGGCGACGGGGACACTGAAACCCCGGCGGGCATCCGCTAATACGCCGTCCCCAACACCACCGCATTCATGAACAAAAACATCGTCGCTTCGGCATAGGCCCGGTAATTCGGGTCTTCGGCAAAGGCGATAAGATGGCCCTGGCCGTAGGGCTGGTGAATCAGAAAGGCCTTTTGCGGCAATTGCGCCAGTGATTCGGGCCAGATCAAACCACTCGCAAGCAGGCGGTCTTTGGGGGCGTAGATGCCCACGTTGACGCCTTTGTCCAGTTTGATCGGCGTGAAAACGCGCGTGCTCTCGACCTGCACTTGCACCTCGTTATCGGTTCCGGCGGAAAGCCAGTGGTTGTCGTTGAGCGTGACGCGCAATAACGCGCCGGGCACGAGTTCGGGCAATTCGCGCGCGGGTTGGATGGCTTGATCGAAGTCGGCGGGTTTGCGTGCAGCATCAGTACGAGCGGGGGGCGCGTCGGTTTCGGGGCTGCCGTCGCGCCATTCGGTGCGCGTGTCGAGCAAGGCCGTGCTTTCGCGCGCGGCCCAGCGCGAGGCTTCACCGAGCGTGATCAGTGTGCCGCCCGCATTCAGCCAATCTTTCAAACGCCGCAACGTATCGCCACTCAAGGCCGCTGCGTAATTGCCCGACGGCAAGACCAGTACGTCGTAACGCCGCCAGTCTACGCGCGCAAGCGAACTGGCGCGCACGGCGGTGACGGGCTGTTGATAGCGCCGCTCCAACACATAGCGCGTCCAGCCCGCAGACAAACTGCTGGCAGGTTGATCCCAAGCGAGCAACACGCGCGGCGCGCGCAAGGCCACGACCTGATTGCTGCCGAGCGAAGTTCCCTCTTCGACAAACGCCGAATCAAGTTTGACCACCTCCGCCCCATGCTTCGCAACAATCGCCGCGAGCTTCGCTTTGAACGTGGCTAAGTCAGGGCCGTTATCAGATGCTCGAAAAAACGCCGTGCCTTTGCTGAACTTGCGCCCGGCCAGCGTGAACGTGGCGTTGAGAAAGCGCGCGCGCAAGCCTGTTTGCAAGGCTTCGAGCGTGACAGCGGCGGCAGTTGCATTCCACGGCAAGGCGTAGCCGACAATAGCGTCAGGCAATGTCGCGGGTGCAGCCGTTGTTTCAACCGGCGTTGTTTTCGCCGTCACGGCACGGTCGGTGGCGAGGCATTCGACATCGTAAAGCAGCGGCAGATTCCAGGCCGTGATGTCGTAAATCTGATCGGGCAAGCGGTTCTTGCGACGCTCTTCCTGCACTTTCAAGAACTCGGCGCTCATCGGCACTTGGGAGTCGAGCAGATTGCGCACGAGCGCGCCAGCGGGTTGCGGCAACGGCACGATGAACGTACCAACGGGCAGCGTGCGGCTTTCGTGCTGAATGGGTTCAGCAGCGCGTTGTACGTTGACGCCGTTGGCTTGGAGCGTGCGCACCAGTCGGAGCGTCTGTCCGGCGTCCTGTCCGGGCGGCAACAAATACGCCTGCGTAGTTCCCTTGCCCGCGTTGCGGCGAAATTCATAGAAATCGCGCAGCAGCTTTTCGCGGTTGCGCGCCGCCGTCAGCGCCGTCGTCATGGCGCTGGTGAAATGCCGCACCGCGCCATCCAGATAACTCAGCACGGTGTCATCGCGCCGCCGATAGGCAAGGCCGCGTGCCGAGGCCATCTCGAACGTCATGCCCAACGCGCCCTGCGCCGACGGCCACGAGACGCCATAGCCGGGATAGAAAGCGTCATAAACCTCGCGGTTGAAATAGGCGAAGCCGCGTTCATCGAAGCGCGCGGCATTGGCGCGGCCAAAGACGTCGTACCAATCCAACTGCGCTTTGCTCAGGTGCGGGTTGTAAGGCGTCGCGGCGGGCGGAAAGTAATAGGTCGCATCGCCGCCCTGCTCGTGCAAATCCACCGCGACTTGCGCGGGCCAGTCCAGCAGCAGGCGCGCGCGGCCTTTGGTTTCGGGTTGTGTTTGCGCGAACCAATCGCGGTTCAAATCGAAGAGGTAATGATTGCTGCGCCCGCCCGGCCAGGGTTCGTCGTGTTCGGCGGCTGCCGGTTCAGGGTCGGGCTGCGCGGCTCGTCCGAACAGGTTTTGAAAGACAAAGCGCGCGCGGCCATCGGGGTTTTGCATCGGATCAATCAGGACGAGGCATTCGCGCAGGATGGTGTCAACATTGGCGTCACCGCGCGCGGCCAACAGATGATAAGCCTCGGCCAGCGCGGCTTCGCCCGATGAAATCTCATTGCCGTGGACGCCGTGCATCAGCACGACGACAGCGGGCAATTCTTTGACCAAGCGTTCGGCTTCGCTGTTCGACAACGCGCCCGGATTGGCCAGCCGTTGCAGCCCGGCCTTAATTTCATCGAGGCGGCGCATGCGTTCGGGCGTGGCGATAATCAGCGCGTGCAACGGGCGGCCTTCAAATGTATCGGCGTATTTGAGCAAGCGCGTGCGATCAGGCGCGGCGTCGGCCAATGCTTTCAGATAGGCCGTGATCTGTTCGGGCGTAGTCACGCTTTCGCCAAGGTCATAACCTGTGGTTTGTTTCAGCGTGGGGATGTGCGTGTCGTAGCGCGTGCCGGGGGCGAATTCCAACTTTTGCGCATGCGCGCCGCTGCTAAACAATGAACAAACCAAAACCAACAAACTGATTCGATAAACTTTCATTGGATTCTCTCTCAAAAAAGGTACAGCCGCAGATACTCGCAGACAAACGCAGATCAGCGTCTTTCTGCGTTCATCTGCGGCCAAACTTTAATCGCGTTTCCACTCGGTCAACACATACTCCAAATCAAAATCGTTCCAATCGTAGCGCAGCAAAATGCGGTCTTGCCCCGTCACCCACAGATGCGAGGTCGGCACTTTGATCAGGTCAGAATCCATCGTGAAATGCATCGCCTTGAAAGTCCCGGCGGGCACGGTGAGCTCCTCTTCGCCGAGCATCTCGATGCGGTAAACTTCCAGCCGCCCCAAAGGCCCATCCGTCCCGTTCCACTTGGTCGAAGTGTTGTAAAACGTCCGCGTCTGTTCACCGCCTTTGCTGTGGTCGTAGTTGAACCAAATCCAGCCGTCCAGCATCACCGCGTGCGTCGTGATCGAAAAGAAATCGGTCGGCACCTTGACCGTTTGCGCCGTATGGCCCGTCTCGCGGCCTTCGGCCAGCACGCCCAACCGGTCGCCTTGCACACGAAACATGCCGTGCCCGATCAACTGTTCGGCGACTTGCAACCGGATGAAGGCATCGGTGGGCCGCCCGTCCTTGCCGCGCGTGTAAGTCACATCGCGCACGAATTTGGAATCATCCGTCATCGAGAGT
Organism: Acidobacteriota bacterium; assembly: GCA_016196035.1. NCBI lineage: Bacteria > Pseudomonadati > Acidobacteriota > Acidobacteriota bacterium. Next base: position 63,195 of record JACPYM010000068.1, read on the forward strand.
GTACGCATGGTGACCGAACCATCGCGATTGCGCGTCAGCCACCAATCTTCGCGCCCGCGTTCGACGCCAGTGGATGTTTTGCGATAAGAAAGGCGACCGTGTTGGTAATGCAATTCAGACATAGCCGTTTGCTTTTGCGGTTACGACATCACAGTGCGTTTCTGTTGCCAGCGCCCACGCGTAAAGTCTGGAAACTTCACCGGCGCGCTGCCCTGCGCTACCGACTGATCGCTCAAGGGGCCGGGCACGCTCCAGGCGGCGGCGTCATAAACATCAATGTCGGGCACGAGGCCTTGGCGCATGCATTCGACGATGCGATAGAGCTGGATGTAATCCATGCCGCCGTGGCCGCCATTCTTGCGCGCCAGTTCGCCGACCGTCTTCCACAACGTGTGCTCGAATTCGGCTTTGTATTTGTCCGGATTGGTGAAACGCTCGCCGCCGGGTTGGCCTTCGATATAGATGCGTTCGGGGTAATCGCGGAAGATGCCTTTGGTGCCTTGAATCAGGTTGATGCGGTCGTAAGGGCGCGGTGTGGTGATGTTGTGTTGCAGCATGATCGTGCGGCCCTGCACCGTGCGCACCAGGCTGGTGTTGACGTCACCGCAAACGTATTTCTCTTTCCACTTTGGGCTGTCTTTCGGCACGGTCTTCGCGCGGTATTCATCCAGGCCGAGCGCAGGCGAACTCATGGAAACCATGTAATCCAAGCGGTCGCCGCGATTGATGCCGAAGTAATTCGACACCGGGCCGAAGCCGTGCGTCGGATACAAATTGCCATTGCGTTGGGTGTGCGGGGTGCGCCGCCAGAGGCCCTCGCTGCGGCCTTCGTTGATGATGAAACGCAGATCGTGGTTATAGGCGCATTCGCCGTGCAATAGGTCGCCCAGCACACCGGCTTTGGTCATATTCAGCAGCATCAATTCGCTCGCGCCATAACAGCAATTTTCCATTATCAGGCAATGCCGCCGCGTCTGCTCCGAAGTATTCACCAGCGTCCAGCATTCCTCCACGGTCATGGCCGCCGGGACTTCGACGCCGCAATGCTTGCCGCCTTTCATGACGGCCACGGCCATCGGGACGTGCCAATCCCAGGGCGTCGCGATGTAAATGAAATCCACATCGTCGCGTTGGCACAAATTCTCAAAGTCGCGCTCGCTCTTGGTGTAAACGGCGGGCGTTTTCTGTCCGGCCTTTTCGACACGCGCCACGGCTTTGGTGATGCGCGCTTGGTCAATGTCGCACAGGGCCGTGACTTGCACACCTTCCACCGCCAGCCATTCGCCCAGCATCTCTGTGCCGCGTTCACCGACACCGATGATGCCCAGGCGCACTGTTTGATGTTTTTCAAATGGTACGCCGATCATCGAAGCTGTTTGGGGTTGTATGTTACTAGCTTCTACCTCGAAAGTTGCCAGGTTCAGCGCCGCGCTGGCCACCGCCGTTGTTCTCAGCCAGTCGCGGCGGGTGAATTTGTTCGTCTTGTTATTCATCTTGTTTCTCTAGTTAGAAAGGATTGCCTTGATTAGTTACCCCGCCGTTCCAAAGCGCAACATTCCAATGCGCAGCATCGGCTACATCACAAACAGCGCCTCGGCGTGGCCATCGAGAGCGTTTGCCGGTCAATGTAATTGATCGTGGTGGCGAGCAGAATCAATCCAATCATCCACCAACGTAGCCGCGAGATTTTAGCAAGAGCCATCTTCATGCTTGACGCTATTGCCGCGCGTTGGGTTTAGCCTTGCGACTCGCTCGATCCGGCCCAGAGTTTGTTGACGATGTTAATCAGCACCAAGCCGCTCATAACAAAGACCGCGCCCAGTAACAAAGCTAGGCTCGTGCGACCATACAGAATGTTACCGACAGTAAACAGCGACGACCAAATCATGGTGCAACCGGCGACCCAGCCTAACAGGGCTTGTGGGATGTTATCGCCCGCCGCGACGGAATCCGCTTTCGAGATGTTGGCGGCCTGGCGAATCGGTTCCCAGCCGGGGCCGGTGGGGCGCACTTTGCGGTAAAACTCGATCAGCGTCTGGCGGTCGGTTTGCGGCGCGAGATACGCGGCGAGCACCCAACAAACCGTCGTCGCGGCGATGGTCAGAATCAGCTTGCCGGACGAAGTACCCGTGTAAACACCCTGTTTCCCCAATACGATGAAAAGCACCGAGATCACAAACGAACTCATCATCGCCACGACTTCGCACCAGGCGTTGATGCGCCACCAGAACCAGCGCGTCAGGTAAAGCAGCCCCGTGCCCGCGCCGACTTGCAGGATGATGTCAAAGGCGTCTTTGGCCGAATCGAGCACAAAGACCAAGCCGGACGAGAGGAAGAACAGGATGACCGTGACGACGCGGCCTATAAACACATAATGCCGCTCTTCGCCATCACGCTTGATAAAGCGGCGATAGAAATCGTGCACCAAATACGACGCGCCCCAATTCAAATGTGTCAGGATCGTGGATGAATTCGCGGCGACCAAGCCGCCCACCATCAGGCCGACAAAGCCGACCGGCAGGAACTTGAGCATCGCGGGATAGGCGATGTCGTGGCCGAGTAACTTGGGATCAAGGTTCGGAAAGGCGGTCTGGATGTCAGACAGTTGCGGGTACACCAGGATCGAAGCCAGCCCGACCAGAATCCACGGCCAGGGGCGCAAGACATAATGCGCGACGTTGAAAAACAGGACGGCGCCCAGTGCGTCTTTTTCGGACTTCGAGGCGAGCATGCGTTGCGCGATGTAACTGCCGCCGCCCGGCTCCGCACCCGGATACCAAACCGCCCACCATTGCACGGCGATGGGCATCACAAAAACCGCCACGGCCATGTCCCAGTTATTGTTGAAATCGGGCAGCACATTCAGATAGTTGATGCCGCCCGGCCCTTTCATCGTTGAAAGCTTGCTGACCAAGCCGTCCAGACCGCCGACCGCCGGATGCTTCAGCGCGAAATACGCCGCCGCGATGACCGCCGTCATCTTGATGAAGAACTGGATCATGTCTATCACCAGCACGCCCCACAGGCCCGAATGCGCGGCAAACACGACGTTGAGCAAACCTACGAACGCCAGCGTCTGCCAGCGTTCCATCCCAAAGAGAATGCCCGCGATCTTGCAGGCGGCCAGATTCACTGTCGCCATAATCAGGCAGTTGAACAGCAAGCCCAGATAGATTGCGCGAAAGCCGCGCACCGCGCTGGCCGCGTGGCCCGAATAGCGAATCTCGTAAAACTCCAAATCGGTCAGCACGCCCGAACGCCGCCAGAGCCGCGCGTAAAAGAACACGGTCGCTACGCCGGTCAGCACAAAGGCCCACCAGACCCAATTCCCCGCGACGCCGTTGCGCCGCACGATGTCGGTGACCAGATTGGGCGTATCGCTGCTGAACGTCGTCGCCACCATCGAAAGCCCGGCCAGCCACCAGGGCACGGAACGGCCCGAGGCAAAGAACTCCGAGGTATTTTTGGCGGAGCGTTTGCTAAAAAACAGGGCGGGGATGAAACAGACGGCGACGGCCAAAATGGCGATGATCCAGTCAAGCGCGCTCAGATGCATCTGGGGCGATCCTTTCTCGGTTCAAGTTGTCTGGTACAGAAAATTCAGGAGTGAAATTGCGAGGCAGATACTAACGGCTCTCCGCACAACTGTCGAGATGCGCGGGCGGGATTCGACGGACAGCGGCGTGCTCAAGGTTGCGTCCAATCCTCAATGACCAGCCCCGGCACGCGCGCGAAATCGCGCTGGTTGCGGGTGACGAGCGTGCCATTCACACTCAAGACAATTGCGGCAATTTTCAGGTCTTGTGTGCCGACGCGCTTCACGGTCGCTTTCAGACGCACGAACTCAGTGGCAGCGGCATCATCAAACGGCAGCAGTTGCAATCGCATGAGATCGCCCAGCGTTTCTTGAAATATGCTGTAAGCCGCCACCCATTCTTTGACGTTTCTGGCCCGCGCAATCATCGCAAAACGCCCGCGAAGCTGTTCTTCAACGCTAACAATCGTGGTCGCACGTTGTGGCAGCGGCACCTTGTCCAACCGGGCGGCAACTGATGAGTAACCGCGCCGTACAAAGCTCAGATGATCGGTATCGAGTACCCACAATGAACTAGGCACGATTGGCCTCTTCGCGGATACGCCGCAACTCTTCCTGGAACTCATCCCAATGTGGGTCGTTGGCATCGCGGCCAAACATTCTTTTCCAGGGGTCGGCTGTCGCTACTGAGGGCGAAGCTTCAACTTGCACATGTAGGATTTCGCCGTGCGCCAAACGCTCAGCGACTGCGGTCTGTGCTTTGACGATAGCTTCATCTTTTGTCTCACCTGCACCCACGCAATCAGGCCAGCCCAGCGCGGTTGCGATAAAGCCGTTTTGCGGTTGCTTCTCAACCAGAATTTGGTACTCCATAACTCACCTCCATGACAGCGATAAATACACAAAGAGGGAGCCTTCGGCAAGCTCCCTCTTTGCTCATCCTGCCATCAGGGGTCGCGTTTAGAAGTGGAATTTCAAAGCGAACTCCAGATTGCGCGCCGAATTGAGCGTGCTGGTGATCTGCCCGAACGTCGTCGAAGTCAACGTCCAGCTACGATCCGGCCCGTTGAAATTCGGCGTGTTGGTAAAGTTGAAGAACTCCGCCCGGAAATCGAAATACTTGTGTTCCGAGATGTAGAACTTCTTGCCAATCGTCGAATCCCAGTTGAAGAAACTCGGCCCATACAGAATGCCCACGCCCGCGCTGCCGAACGTGCCTAAGTCAGGCAGCCCGAAAGCCGTGGTGCCCGTTCCCGTGCAGAACCGGTTGTTCGAATTGTAAATGTAACAATCCGGCGTGCCGGCATTGAGCAGCGGCTTATCAATCAGGTTTGGACGTTCGGTACCGCGCGGTGCTTGCAATGAACGCCCCGTACCGAGCGTAACCGTGATGGGGAAACCGGTGCGGCGCTGCACGATGTTGCCCACGTTCCAACCGCCGAGGACGGCGTTCACAATCGGATGCCAGTCCTTGCCCATCATACGGCCTTTGCCGAAGGGCAAGTCATAGGTGCTCGACACGATGAAGTTGTGCCGCGCGTCAAAGAACGCCGGGCCATAGTTATAACCATGCCGGTTATACGCATTGCTCGAATAAGCGCTTTGCGTCGTGTTGACGCCGCCGCCGCTGCCGTAATAGCCCAGGTTGTCGGTCATGGACTTGCTGAGCGTATACGAAGCCTGGAATTCCAAGCCTTTGGTGAAGCGCTGGCGCGCCATCACTTGCAACGAATGGTACTTACTGATCGCCCATGAATCCGTCACGCTGGTTTGTGTCACCGTGGGATAAAGGCCAAAGAGCGGACGGCGGTTTTGCGCCGCAATCCAGCCCGAAGCGGGGCCAGTGCCCGGCAACGGCTGGTTGATGTCGGTCGGCGCGACCAAATGCGTCGCCCAGTGACCGACGTAACCCGCCGACACCGTGGTGTTCTTGAACACCTGGTGTTCCAGCGTCAGGTTCCATTGCTGGGTGAATTGCGGACGCAGGTTCGGATTCCAAACGCGCAACTGGCCGGTAATCCCGACCGACACCAGATCGGTGAAGCCTTTGGTGATCGTGCCCGCGCCGCTGCTCAGGTCATAGGGCACATCCGTTTCAGTGAAGAACGGCGGGTTGAGCGGCAGGCGCAGGTTGGAGCCAGTGCCTTCCATGTATTGCGTGATGCCATAACCAGCGCGTACCACCAACTTGCCGTCGAATTTTTCCGGCGTCCAGGCGATGCCAAGGCGCGGTTCGAAGCCTTTGTGGTAGGCATTGTAGAGCGCACGGCTGTTGCCGTTCTGCCCAGCCACCAGCAGCTTGCCGGTAGCGATGTCGAAGTTTGACTGGCGATCTTTCACCTCAACCACCGGCGAGGTGTATTCCCAACGCATACCCAGGTTGAAGGTCAGGTTGTTGCGCACTTTGTAATCATCCTGGAAGAAAAAGCCCAGGCGATTTTGCCGGTGTCCCCACACGCCACGGTTTGCGTCAGTGGGGTTGCCGCCTTTGCCCTTGTTCGTCAACAGGTCGAGCAGGAAGTCGGAAAAGGGTTGACCGCTAAAGGTTGCGCCGTAGGTAAAGAACCCCAGGATGCCGTTGTTACCCGCGTAAAAACGGTTCTGTTGGTAACGCTGCAACTGACCGCCCATTTTCAGGCTATGCCGCCCGCGCAGGATGGTCAGGTTGTCGCCGTAATGGAAGGTGTTCGTGGCGTTGTAAGAGTCAGACAACGAGTTGCCGATGCCGGCCAACCCGTTACCGAGTGTGACGCCGCTCAAACCCGTGCGCGCCTGATCGCCGGGGATGCCGAATTTATTATTGGCTTTGCCAATGCCGGCCCAGTCGAAGCCCGCATTGATAAAGACCGCGCGATTCAAACCGATGCGCGCTTCGTTGATGACGGTCGGGCTGAAGGTGTGCGTCCAGTTCAGCGCGATGTTTTGCGGACGACTGAACGATTTGCCGGTCAGCACGATGGGCAACGCGCCCTTTGCGCCCAGCACTTCGTTGTTGCCGAAGGAATAGCGCCCGGAGAAGTTATCTTTGTCGCCCCAACGGTTGTCAATGCGGATGTCGAACTGATGGCCGTCGAACTTGTTCGCGGTGACGACATCCTTGATGCCCGTGCCGTTGGAAGGGTCAATGCGGTCAGGCAGCGGATAGAGCGCGTTGTCGGCGAACAGCGCTTTCGCCACCGGATTGACAATGCGGTTGGCCGGGATGACACCGAGCACGCCGCCCGAAGCAAAACAGGCCTGCTGATAATTCACGCCCGCTGTCGGCGTGGCTGGTGTCGCCTGGCACAATTGCGTGCGCGGCAATTGCGGATCGCGGATGTAAGGCGAAAGCGTGCGCAGGTCGCCTGACCGCCACGCCGGCGAAGCCACACGCACCGAACCGGGGCCGCCCGTGCGTTGCACCGAACCCTGATAATCCATGAAGAAAAACAGCTTATTCTTCATGATCGGCCCGCCCAGCGTGCCGCCGAAGATGTTCTGGCGCAGTTTGTTTTTCGGCACCAGCACGCCGGTCAGCGCCTTCTGGCGGCCATTGCTCCAACTGTTGGCGTCGAGCGCGTCGTTGCGCAAGAACTCAAAGACGTTGCCGCGCCAATTGTTCGTACCCGATTTGATCGTCGCGTTGACGGTCGCGCCGGTCACGTTGCCGAATTCCGACGAGGAATTGCTGGTCTCGACGCGAAACTCGGCCAGCGCGTCAATGCTCGGCTTGTAACCGATCAGGTTGTCGAGCGTCTCGTCCACCGAGATGCCGTCGAGCAAAAAGGCATTGCCCTGCTCGCGGTTGCCGTTGACGTAAGGCCGTCCGCCGCTGCCATTCGGCTGGGGCGAAGTGAAGCTGTTGGGCGCGACGGTGATCGAACCCGGCACCAGCAGCGTCAACTGCTGGAAGGCGCGCCCGTTGAGCGGCAGGCTGCTGATGGTGTTGCCGGTGATGACGTTGCCAACCGTCACCGTTTCGGTTTGCAGAATCGGGGCCACGTCTGAAATCGTCACCGTCTCGCTGACGCCGCCGACCTGCATTTCCAGATTAACGCGCGCCGTCTGGTTGACTTCGAGCTTGATCTCGTTCGAGGCCAGCTTTTTGAAGCCTGTCGCTTCCACGCTGATTGTGTAAAGGCCAACGGGCAGAAACGGAATCGTGTAATTGCCCGAATCGCTGGTCTTGGCCGTGTATTCGAGTTTGGTGCCTTGATTGGTAACGACGACTTTGGCGTTTGGAACAGCGGCTCCTTGCGTATCAGCCACCGTGCCCGTCAGCGTCGCGGTATAAGTTTGCGCTGTCGCAGTCAACGGCGAAAAAACCATGCCGAGGACGAGCAACAGGACGCTCAAACGTTGCGTTGCTGTTTTCATTGCGAACATCTCCTTATTAAGTTTGAGGGGGCCGGAACATGTGCTTGCGGCGCTGTCCGGCCAATCCATCAACTACTCATAACGAAGGCGGGCCAGGCCGCCGCTGCTCAAGCGTTGATTTCCGTGCGTGAATTTTCGATCCTCAGCAAAGCTCTTTGAAATGGCGCGTGTCGCGCTTGCATCGAGAATGGCAAATCGGTATAGCTTCCTTGCCGCCGCAAGTCTGATGGGAAGTTTCGGCTTGCGTCCTGTGCAATTGGTACTAAAAGTATAATGAGGCCGAGGGTTAAAAGGCAACCTGCAATTTCTCGCTGACCGCTGGTTGGCCGCTCGCTCGCCGGTCAGGCGCAATGAAAATTGCGCTGGGCGGTGTGCGTTTCAACGTCTTGCCCCGCCTGGCTTGCTGCGATGAAACAGCTACGGACAAGCTGCCGCGTTTTTGGACTTTGTTTGGCATTCAATCTTTTGTGCTTGAGCCAAACCTTGCCGCCTGGCACGGCGCTATCTCTCAATCCCGCTGGCACCCAATTGCGCTGGCATGAGCGCGTGCTGCTGGACGCCCAACGGGATGGATTCATGTCCATCAAAGAGATCGTTTCTTCGCCCGATCAAAAACAATTTGTCGTCATCGCCTGCGGCTACGAATGCAATGACAACGCCGGCTTTCTCTTGCGCGCCGATGGCGGCGGCAAACGCAAATTCACGGCGCGTTGGGATGCCATCCTGCAAAGCGCCGTCGAATGGTCGGATGACGGACGGCGGCTTTATTACTACCGCATCAATTCCAGCGGAGCCACCGCGCCGCGTGGTGCGCCTGCCGAAGGCTGGATTGCGGTTGACGTGCGCACCGGCGCCAAAACGAAAGCTGCCATGCGAAAGTTGAAAGCAACCACCAGCTACGCCGTTTTCAATGTCGGCAGCAACGATGTGTTGAATGTGCGAACAAGCCCTGACGGCAATGCGGCAATCAGCGGCACACTGGCCCACAACACCAAAGGCGTGCGCGTGACCGGCGCGGCGGTGCGCGTTGGCGGCAACAATTGGGTGTCCATTCAGGCCCAGGGTCTGACGGGCTGGGTCAATCAAAACTATCTGTGCGAAGAGCACAGCATCACCAAAACCAATTGAGATGAAAGCCTTCATAATCGCCAACTACCTCTTCCTCGCCATGTTCATTTTCAGCGTTGTCGTGCAATACAACGACCCCGACCCGCTGGTCTGGATGTCAGTCTATGGCTTGGCGGCGCTGGCTTGCATCGTGGCGCTCAAGCGGCCTGCGCACTGGCAACTGCCCGGCGCGTTGTTGCTGTATGCCGCGCTCTGGGCCGCCACCATTGCGCCGCGCGTGCTGGGCCACGTGCGCTTCGGCGAACTATTTGAAGCCTGGGAGATGAAAGATACGCGTGTCGAAGAAGGGCGTGAGTTTGGCGGCTTGTTGATTGTGGCCGCCTGGATGCTCGTGCTTTTTTTACGGGCGCGGCGAATGCGGTTGACGCAGCACAACCCCGCAACGCAGAATTGAATTCCCCCTCGTCCCTACGCAGTTTCTCGCACAACGGGCCGCCGTCTCTCCCACACGCGGCAAAGTTGTGTGCACCGGCTTCCCTAACGAAGCAGCATCAGCAAAAAACATCATTCTGAAGAGGAGATTTCCATGAATTTAACAGGCTTATTGAGCGGTGCCTTGGGTGGCGAGGCGGTTGGACAAATTAGCCAGGCCATCGGCGCGGACGAAAGCACGACCAGCAACGCGATTCAGGCCGCCCTGCCGATGTTGATCGGTGGTTTGGCCCGCAACACACAATCGGAAGACGGCGCGGCCTCGCTGCTCAACGCGGTGAACAAAGATCACGACGGTTCTATTTTGGATGACCTCGGCGGCTTTCTCAGCGGCGGCGCGGCCAGCGGCATCGGCGGGGCCATCCTGGGCCACATCCTGGGCGGACGCCAGGGGCAAGTCGAACAAGGCATCAGCGCGGCCAGCGGTTTGGATATGAGCAAGGTCGGCCCCTTGCTGGCGATGCTGGCCCCGGTGGTCATGGGCGCGCTCGGCAAAGCCAATCAACAACAGGGCGGCATGGATGCCAGTTCGCTGGCGGGCTTGTTAGGCGGCGCGCACCAAGAGATGTCTGCGGGTTCGCCGATCCTAGGCATGCTCGGCGGTCTACTCGACCGCAATCATGATGGTTCCGCGCTGGATGACATCCTGGGCATGGCGGGCCGGATGATGAGCGGCAGATAAGGGATGAGGGATGAGGGATGAGGGATGAGGGATGAGGGATGGAGGATGAAACAAGTTGCCTTTCTTCATCCCTCATCCTTCAGATTTGGAGTCCCAGCGAAACGTGCTTGGTTTCCAGAAACGCCTCCATTCCCTCTGTTCCTAGCTCCCGGCCCCAGCCGCTTTGTTTGATGCCGCCAAAGGGGCAATTGCTGGTCGAGGGCACACCGTCATTGATCCCTATCGTCCCGGCTTCCAAGCCTTCCATCAAACGAAACGCACGATCCAGACTGCCGGTGAAGGCATAGGCGCTTAACCCATACGGCGAAGCGTTCGCCAATTCCAACGCCTCTTCTTCCGTCTCGAACGCGCAAACCGGCGCGATAGGCGCGAAGGTTTCTTCGCTCATACACAGCGCGTCTTTGGGCACATCAGCCAGCACCGTCGGCTCTATAAAATAACCCGTCACGCCCCAGCGTTTGCCACCGCACAAGACACGCGCACCCAAGGCCACAGCGTTCTCGATGTGTTCGAGCGCTTTGTGCAAACCGTGCGCATCAATCAACGGCCCGACTTCGACGTTCGGCTCAAACGCGCCGCCCACCTTGAGCGCCTGCATCCGCGTGACAAAGGCGTCGAGGAATTGGTCGTAGATGCTGCGCTGCACGTAGATGCGATTCGCCGCGATGCAGGATTGGCCGGTGTTGCGCGTCTTGGCGATGACCACGCCTTCGACGGCGCGCGGCAGATCAATGTCGTCAAAGACCAGCACCGGCGCGTGCCCGCCCAGTTCCAGCGCGAGCGGTTTGATCGTGTGCGCCGCGCCGGCGATCAACAAGCGGCCCACTGCGGTCGAACCGGTGAACGTGACTTTGCGGCAGAGCGGATGCGCCAAAAACTCTTGCCCGATTTCCGGCGCGTCGCCGAGTACGACCTGAAAGACGCCCGCCGGCAGCTTGGCCTCGGCCACACATTCGGCAAAAGCCAGCGTGCTGAGCGGCGTCAGTTCCGAAGGCTTCAACACGACCGTGCAACCGGCGGCCAGCGCGGGCGCGGCTTTGCGAATGCCCAGCACCAGCGGGAAATTCCACGGGCCAATCGCGCCCACAACGCCCAGCGGAGACTTGATGACCAGGTGCCGTTTGCCATCCACTTGTGGCGGGACGATGCGGCCATAGGCGCGCCGCGCCTCTTCGGCAAACCAGCGCAGATGATCCACGGTCATCGCGACTTCGCCGACGCTTTGCGCCAGCGGCTTGCCGTTCTCCAATGAGATGATGCGCGCAATCTCGGTGCTGCGCTTTTCAACGGCCTCGGCAATGCGGTTGAGAAATGCGCCGCGCGCCTTGCCGGTTTGCTTGCGCCAGGCTTGAAAGGCCGTGTGCGCGTGCTGAATCGCTTGCGCCACCGTCGCGCGGTCAATCGTCGAAACGCTGCCGAGCAGTTCGCCGTTGGCGGGGTTATGCACATCAATGAATGGGGTGTTCGTGACCCATTCGCCGTTTAGATAAAGTGGATAGGGTTTCATAGTCTGGGTGCGTTTACCGCGTTTGCCTGACTTGATTCAGCTTCGAGCTAATCAAGCGTTGCTAGTCCCACCGGATTTTGTGGTTTGGTTTTTCCAGCGCCAGCGGCGCGAAATGTTTATAGCGACCAGCCAAATCTATGCGCTTAGCTCCGTTAGGAGCGACATCTGAGCGCCGGCAGATACCGCCCCGCTGGGGCTCGCGTGCTTTTTCGCACTCCAACTATAAACATTTCGCCCCGCCGGGGCTGTCACCACAAAATCCGATGTGATCAGAAGCGTTGACGATGTTGTGTATTTGGCTGCCCATTATGCCACACGTCTAATACCGCCACAGGGGCGTGGGTTTCGCATACATGCTAGCCCAGGGCTTTTGCCAAGTCGTAATTCGGCACAGCTAACTCAGAACAACCAACATTGGGACACGCTAGTTGCCACAGAGGCACAGAGGCACAGAGGCAAGCAGAGAAAGAGCGTGCTCTCAGCCCCTCCCTTTGTCTTCGCTCCGTGCCTCTGTGCCTCTGTGGCTGATTCCTGTGTACTAATGTTGTGTGGTTCGATTTAGACGGCCATCCTGAATCCTGATTTCGTAACAACTCCCGGCATTTTTTGCTTGCCAGGAACCAGGAACCAGGAATCAGTGCAGTGTCACTCGTTCGGTGCGCTTGCTGACTTGGCAAAAGCCCCGCAGGCTTGCCTTATCCCGCCAAACTATCTGGCAAAACTTTAATTCGCTGTCTCGCATGGAAGAGCAATTTATCAGTTATAGTACGCACCGACCTGCAAGCCTGCTCCTTCACGGCTTCAGTTATCCATATTCCATGACAACACGGAGGTGTTATGCGGTTTTCTTTTCAAGGCCGGAGCCTGCCGGTCAGTGTGCTTTCGCTGGCGGTGTTGCTGCTGGCCTGCCTGGCGTTGCTGTTCCCAAACTGGTTTGCGCCCGCGCAAGTGACAGCGCAAGGCGTCGGTAAACGCGGCCTGGGATTCACGCCGGCGGCACAGGGCAGCGGCTTCATTATCAGTGAACAAAACGGTCAGCGCATTTGTCAGCAAGCGACGCCAGCACAAGCACAGCAGATGCGCCGCGCCGTAGACACGGTTGAGCGGAAGGTGATTTATGCCGGACGCGCCCGCGCCAGCACGGCGGAGCAGGAGCAAATCGGCTTGCGCATCACGTTGCGCGCGAGCGCCCAACTCGATAATTTTCCGGACGCCAAAGCCGCCTTTATTCGCGCGGCCCAAAACTGGGAGGCGCAGATTCTCTCGCCGATTTCCATTGTTCTCGACGTTGATTTCGGCCCCACTTTCTTCGGCGAAAATTATCCCAATGCCAACATCATCGGTCAGACGGCTTCACAGACTATCGGCAGCCGCACGGGTTACCCCAACATCAAAACAGCCTTGCTGGCGGGCGCTTCGAGTAGCGCCGAAACGGCGTTGTACAACGCCTTGCCGACCGGACAACTGCCGACCGATCAGGGCGCCTTAGCCGCAGTATTTGCGGATGCGTCGGTCTTTCGCGCGCTGGGTTTGATCAGTGCGACCGCCAACCCTGACACCGAACAGCAAAACTTAGGCAGCCCGCCACAGATTGGGTTCAATTCGGCTTTTCCTTTCGACTTCGATCCGAGCAATGGCATCAATCCCAACCAGATTGATTTTGACGCGACGGCCACGCACGAAATCGGTCACGCGCTCGGCTTCGGTTCGAATGTCGGCGACAAAGAACTGGATTCCACGATTGCGGCGAGCGTCACTGTGCTGGACATATTCCGCTTCCGTCCCGGCATCAACCTCGCGTCATTTTCCAGCGCCCAGCGCATTCTGGCTTCGGGCGGCACACAGGTTTTCTTTGGCGACGGCGGCGTCGAACTGGGCTTTTCGACGGGACGGGCTGACAGCACTGGCGGCGACCGGAATCAGGCCAGCCATTGGAAGGCGAATGAACTGACCGGCGTTTACATCGGCGTGATGGACCCGACCGCCGCGCGTGGCGAACGCGACCAGATCACGCAAAATGATTTGAATGCGTTCGACACCATCGGCTATCGCGTGCGCAGCGCGCAACAGCAAATTGACGTGACGCCCGCCACCGTTGATTTCGGCGACGTAGCCTTGAACGCGAGCGCTGACCGCACGCTGAGCGTCTTGAACACCGGTGCCCAAACGTTGCAAGTGACGGGGCTGACGCTCAACAACGCGCAATTCAAGCTGACTTCGTCCGCCACGACCTTCACCATTGCGCCCAATGCCCAACAAAATGTCGTCTTGCGCTTCACCCCAACGGCGAACGGCGCGCAAACCGGCACGCTCACGCTGGCCAGCAATGACCCGAATCGTCCCACGCTCAGCGTGTCATTGAACGGCTTTGGCGGCGTGCAACCGCTCGTCGCGCTGACTTCAAGCACGGCGCAAACCGGCACGATTGCCGCGCCGCCCACCGCCAACGACTGCCGCATTGACCCGACGCAGTACACGATTCAAGTCCCCGTCAATGCCACGCAACTGCGCGTGACGCTCTCTGGCAATCAGGACGTGGATTTGTATGCGCGCTTCGGGCAGCGCGTCGCGGGCGTTTCGCCGAACTTCACGGGCGATCACGTTTCCGATTCGCCCAACAACAGCGAAGCCATCACCGTCACGCCCAGCAGCGTGCCCGTCTTGCGCGCGGGCACCTATTTCATCGGCGTCGCCAATTGCGGCCCCGGCACGGCCAGCTACACCGTGACGGCCACGGTCACGGGCGGCAGCACGGCGCTCGCGACGGTTTCCGCCGCTAGCTTCAGCGGCGCCGAATTAACCGCCGATTCCATCGCCAGCGCCTTTGGTCAAAATCTAGCCACCGCGAATGCCAGTGCCACGACCAATCCGTTGCCGTCCACGCTGGCCGGCTCCACGTTAAAAGTGCGTGACAGCGCGGGCACCGAACGCGCGGCCTCGCTCTTTTTTGTCTCATCGGGGCAGATCAACTTCCTGGTTCCAACGGGCACGGCCACGGGCGCGGCCACCCTCACGGTGACGAACAGCAATGGCGCGACAGCGGTCGGCACGATCAATATCGCGGCGGTCGCGCCGGGCCTCTTTGCCGCGAACGCCAATGGACAAGGTGTGGCGGCAGCCGTAGCCTTGCGCGTGCACGCCGATGGCAGCCAGAGTTTCGAAGCCGTCGCACGGTTCGACACAACCACCAGCCGCTTCGTTTCCGTGCCGATAGATTTGGGCGCGGCCAGCGATCAGGTCTTTGCGGTCTTGTTCGGCACCGGCATCCGCAATCGCAGTTCGCTGAATGCCGCGACCGCGCTGGTTGGCGGCGTCGCGACGCAAGTGCAATTCGCCGGCGCGCAAGGCGGCCAGGTCGGTCTCGATCAAGTCAACGTGTTGTTGCCCCGCAGCCTGGCCGGACGCAGTGAAGTGGACGTGGTGCTGAGCTTTGACGGCAAGACAGCCAACACGGTGCGCGTGAACATCAAGTGACGTTATAGTCCGCAAGAAAACTAAACCACGAAGCGCCGCCGGGCACGAAGCAGAGATTTCTCCGAGGTGCGCGATTTCCTGCGCGTCGTGCCCCGCGCCGCTCGGCAGCGTTTTGGTCGTATAACCCAACGCGCGCGCCGCTTCGTCAATCACACGGCGGAAGCGCACGTCGGTCGGCGCGGGCGGCGTGGCGTTGACTGACTTGAATTCAAACTTCGTCCCGGTGGCTTGTTCGATCTGTTTCACCTCAACTTGAATCTTGTCGAACAGCATCTGCACTTTGGCCGCATCCAAATCGCGCAGGCCCAAACTCGTGTTGACGCGGCCCGGAATCACATTGAATGCGCCGGGCAGCGCCTGCATTTTGCCGACCGTGCCGACCTGGCGGCCCGGCACGCTGGTGACGATGCGATTGACTGCGTCCACAAAGCGCGCCGCCGCCAGCAAGGCATCGTGCCGCTGGTTCATCGGCGTCGTGCCCGCGTGGTTGGCGAAACCCTCGACCGACACGTCCCACCAATAGACGCCGACGATGCCTTCGACCACGCCGATGTCGAGCCGCTCGGCGTGCAACACGCCGCCTTGTTCGATGTGCAATTCCAGGTAGCCCGCGATGTCGCCGCGTTTGCGCACGACGCTGGCGAGTTTGTCGGGATCGCCGCCGATGAACCTGATGCCTTCGCGGAGGATCTTTTTGCTGTTGGTGATTTGATTGAGTTCGCGTTCGGTCAGTTCTTTTGCCAGCGCGTGGCTGCCGATGGTGCCGCCCTCTTCGTTTTGAAAGAGGATGACTTCAAGCGGGTGACGCAACATCACATTGTTTTCGGCCAGCGTCTGCGCGACTTCAAGCGCGCCCATCGAACCGACCTGCCCGTCGTAACTGCCGCCCGCCGGTACCGAATCAATGTGCGAACCAATCAGCAGCGGTTTCAGGCTGGCGTCTTGGCCGGCGCGGCGTCCGATCAGATTGCCCGCCGCGTCAATGCTCACGTCAAGTTTGGCTTCACGTAACAACCTTGCCGCGTACTCGCGCCCTTGCAGGTCGGTGTCGGTATAGGCAACGCGCTGTGTGCCGCCTTCGGGCGTTTTGCCGAATTGCGCCAGTTCGGCCAAATGGGCGTTGAGCCGCGCGCCGTTGACGCGCAGCCTGGCAGTGGATTGTGACAAGGGCGCCGCTAAGCCGCCCGCAACAGAGAGCAATCCGAAATTGAATTCTCGACGATTCATTGGCTTCCTCGCTTTATCCTTTTTCATATTATTGCTTATTACCCAAGTATGTTCAGCGGGGCCGGCGTGCAGAAAAAATTGCCAGCCCGTGAAACGGCGCGGCTGCTTTTATTGCCAGGTAAGCCGCAAAAACTTCTTTGACAACCACAAAAAAACGAAGAGCACGAAGAAGAACAGGAAGAGAAGGAGAATGCCTGCAAACATTACCACTTTCTCGCTACTCTTCGTGTTCTTCGTTTCTTCGTGGTGATAAGTTTCTGTCAACGAGCTTTTGGCGACTTACTTAAACAGCAGGCAGATAAACAAAATCGGCAACTCGCCGTGATGTTTTGCGCGCTGGCGACATTGCTACATGAAAGGAAAAAACAAAAACCGCGTAAGAGCCCGCAAACTCTGTTAGCAGGGGTTATCTTGACGAGCGTCAAGCCCAGACATAATAATCCGCGCCTCTGCTATTTCCCATCTTCGACCAAGGGAAAGTAACTCTCGACTGCGCCTGGTTCTTTAGCCGCGGTACGGCTGAAGCGGCGTAATAGTTAACTCTGTCGTTCCGAGGAAAGCATATGACAAGTCGCAACCGCACGCAGTTGACGCTTTTGACGGCAGCTTTGCTGGCCGTATTTTGCCTGGCCGGCTTTCGGCAGCAGGCCGCCACATTGCAAGCCCAGGCCCAAGCTCCCGCGCTCTCTCAGCAGATGCCGGTTGATCCGCAAATCACCATCGGCAAGCTCTCCAACGGCGTGCGCTATTACATTCGCGCCAACAAAAAGCCCGAAAAACGCGCCGAACTGCGCCTGGTGGTCAAGGCCGGTTCCATTTTGGAAGAGGACGATCAGCAAGGCATGGCGCATTTCGTCGAGCACATGGCTTTTAACGGCACCAAGCATTTCCCCAAGAACGAGATCGTCTCCTTCATCGAAAAACTGGGTATGCGCTTCGGCGCGGATTTGAACGCCTACACCAGCTTTGACGAAACGGTTTATATGCTGCAAGTCCCGACTGACAAACCCGAAACATTGGAGCGCGCGCTGTTGGTGCTGGAAGATTGGGCGACCAACGTCACGTTCGATGACACAGAAATAGAGAAAGAGCGCGGCGTGGTGTTGGAAGAGTGGCGCTTGCGGCTGGGCGCCGGTTCGCGCATGCAGCAAAAGATTCTGCCGGTCTTGCTCAGAGGCTCGCGTTACGCCGACCGCTTGCCGATTGGCAAACCTGAAATCATTCAAACCGGCAAGGCCGAACGCTTGAAGAAATTTTATGCCGACTGGTACCGCCCCGATTTGATGGCGGTGGTCGCGGTGGGCGATTTCGACAAAGCCGCGCTTGAAAAAATGGTCACGGCGCACTTTGGTTCAATCCCCGCCGCCGCCAAAGCGCGCCCGCGTCAAAGCTACGACATTCCTGACAACGCCGGCACGTCTTACGTCATTACGACCGACAAAGAGAACACTGCTGCTTCAATCGAAGTTGATACGTTGCTGCCCGCCGCCGCACAAGGGTCAGTCGGCGTTTACCGGCAGAAGCTCGTCAACCGTTTGTTTTCCAGCCTGCTTTCAGCCCGGCTGGCCGAGGTCGCACAGCAGCCGAATGCCCCGTTCATCTTTGCGGGCGGCGGGCGCGGCGGCTTTCTGGCGCGCACCAAAGATCAGGCTTCGCTGTTCGCACAAGTCAAAGAAGACGGCCTCGAGCGCGGTTTGGACGCTTTGCTGACCGAGGTCGAACGCGTCGTGCGTTTCGGTTTTACGGCCACTGAACTCGAGCGGCAAAAACAAAGCGCGCTACGCAATAGCGAACGCATCTTGAACGAAAGAGAGAGCCGCGAATCGCGCAGCCGCGCCGATGAATACATTCGCAACTTCCTGGAAAACGAAACGCTGCCCACCGCCGAAGATGAATACGCTATGCAGACGCGCTTCATACCGGCAGTCACGCTCGACGAAATCAACCAGCTCGCCAAGGCCTGGTACTCCGATAAAAACCGCGTGGTCGTCGCCACCGCTCCGCAAAAGAGCGGTTTGGCGGTGCCCGACGAAGCCAAGCTGGCGGCGGTCATCAAAGCTGTCCCGGCAAAAGAACTGAAGCCTTATGTTGACGCCCTCAGCGCCGCCGCCTTGCTCGACCCCATCCCAACGCCGGGGGCGATTACCAAAACCAAAAACCGGGACGCCCTGGGCATCACTGAATTGGAGCTGTCCAACGGCGTCAAAGTCGTGTTGTTGCCGACCACCTTCAAGACTGATGAAATCCTGTTTCGCGCCACCAGCCCGGGCGGAACTTCGCTGGCCGCCGACAAAGACTACATTGCAGCCAGCACCGCCACCCAGGTTGTCACAGCCGGCGGCGTCGGCAAATTCAACGCCAATGATCTGCGCAAGCTGTTGACCGGCAAAGTGGCGTCAGTCGCGCCGTTCATTTCAGAACTTGAAGAAGGGCTGAACGGTAACAGTTCACGCCAAGACCTCGAAACAATGTTCCAGTTGATCTATCTCAGATTCACGCAACCCAGGGCCGACGCCACAGCTTTTGCCGTGCAGGCAAATCAGATGAAAACCATACTGGCCAATCAAGCGGCTTCGCCCTCGTTTGCATTTTTCGAGGCGCTCTCGGCAGCCCGGTTCCAAAATCATCCGCGCCGGCGCATCGCCACGGCGGCGACGATTGACGAATGGAATTTGGACAAGTCCCTGGCGTTTTACAAAGACCGCTTTGCCGACGCCGGCGACTTCACCTTTTTCTTCGTCGGCAGCTTTGACCTGCCGGCCATCAAGCCGCTGATCGAACGTTATCTGGGAGCTTTGCCCACGACCAAACGCAAAGAAAGCTGGAAGGACTTGGGCATTCGCCCGCCGGCTGGCGTGGTCGAAAAGAAAATTGAAAAGGGCCTTGAACCAAAAAGTCAGGTGGCGATTATTTTCAGCGGGCAATTCGAATACGAGCAAGCCAAGCGTGTGGCCCTGCGGTCAATGTCCGAAATCCTGGGAAACATGCTGCTGGCAGCCATCCGCGAAGAACTCGGCGGCGCTTATGGCATCAGCGCCAATCCCAGTTACCAAAAAGACCCGCAGCCTGAATACTCCATCGCCATTCAGTTTGCCTGCGACCCGCAACGCGCCGACGATTTGATCAAACGCGTGTTTCAGGAGATCGAACAACTCAAAGCGAAAGGCCCGACCGAAAAGCAGTTGACCGACGAAAAAGAAGCACTGCTGCGGGAATTTGAAACCAGCATCAAACAGAACAACTATCTGCTCAGCCAATTGATGGCCAGATACCAGGCGGGCGACGATCCAGCCGCGCTCTGGAACATGCCTGAGCATTACAAAAAGCTCGACGCCGCCACGATTCAACAAGCAGCCAAACAGTATCTGAACACGAGCAACTACGTGAAAGTGACCATGTTCCCTGAAAAGAAATAGCTGCCCGCAACAGCGCGCGCGCCACTTGCTGCTTGCTTGTTTAAGTGACCTGCAAAAAGTCCTTTGACAAAAACTATTCACCACGAAGCAACGAAGAACACGAAGAAAGAGAAGAAAACATCAATGTTGATCGGCCTCCTATCTTCTCCTTCCTGTTCTTCTTCGTGCTCTTCGTTGCTTCGTGGTTGTCCAGGAATATTTTGCCGCCTGTTTAGTCGCCTCATTTGACCGGCACACCCAACGTGTCGTGATGCTGCGCGATCAACGCGCGCAAGTAAGGCCCGATGTGTTTTGCCGATTCAAAGCCTGCCGCGCGCGCCGCCGCGTCTTGATCTTTTTCCGCAATGTCCGCGCTCTCGGCGTAATGCTTCAAATCGCGGTACAGCCCCAGCGTGAACAAGTCCCAGCCCGCGCCCTGATCGCGCGTGAAGATAAAATTGCCGGGCCGTTTGAGCGTGCGTTGATAGGCGTTTTCCATCTCGCGCTCTTTGTAAAGTTCGGCGTGTTTGCCCGCCAGCGCCTGAAAAATTTCGAGGTGATAAAAACCGGCTTTGGCCGCCGCCGCTTTCAACTCAGCCAATGGCGGGCCGTAAACGAACAAGTCCTCTTGCCAGGCGATCAGCTCTTTCAGCTTGGCTGCGAACGGCTGCGCAGCTTGCTGGCGTTTGGCAATCCGCGCGGCCTGATAAAACTCGCTGTAACCACCCAATGGAAACAACATCAGCAAATCCCACTTGTCGCCCTGCGTGTGGCGGATGACGAACGGCGCTTCGTCGCCAGCGGCGGCGTAAGTTGGCAGACGCTGTTTGTGCAGTTCGATCAACTCTAGCAGCTTGCCCGGCGCGGCTTGCACGAATTTGGCTTGGTAAAGATAGCCCGGTTCGGCGGCCAGTACGTGCGCTGCCAAAAGCAAAAAGACTGTCGTCAGAAAAATCGTTCGCATCGCTACCTCCACAAGCTGGTTTTGGTAATGGGGTTAAATGAAGCCTGTGCTTATTTATCCAGAGGCCCGTCAGCACTTTGGCTGGGCGTAGCCTTTGGAGTGCCGAAATAAGCACAGGCTTCGGTTAAATCAGCACAAGCTTCGCTTCTTTAGCGCGCCACCACGCCGATGTTCGCAATGGTCGCGCCTTTCGTCATCGAAGGTACCGCGCAGATATACAAGACCACGCCCGCCACCGGCGCGCGCGCTTCAAAGAGCGGCTTGCCCAGGTAATCGGTGACGTAGCCGACGCGCATCCCTTGTTCGATGTATGTCCCGCGCCGCACCAGCGGATAAAAGATGCCTGCCTGTTCGCTCGCTATCGTCTCGATCTTTTCAATCCAGACCGGATGCTCGATCACTGTCGCCGCGCCCGGCAATATCTTCAGGTAGCGCATCACATTCAAGCAGCCGTTCAGCAACGCGCCGACATCGTCCGCTTCGACCGTGCCTGCGTGGCCCGCCTCGGCAGTGATGGAAGGCTTGCCGCGCGTGCTGGCGGTGTTTTCGAGATAACGCGAAGCCTGCGGGTCTTTGGGCCGGTCGGCTGAGATGATGATGTGATCGAGGCCGAAGGCGAGCACCATCTCGCGCGAGATGCGATCCTGAGCTTCGTTGCCGGTTTTCGTCCAGTAACTGTAAGGCCGCAGGCTCTCGTCTAAATCGCCGCCGTGCAGGTCAATCAGATGATCGCACTGTTCGACGACTTGTTTGGTAATCAGGAAGGACGCGCGCTCGGTTTGCGTGCCGTCCGGCTTGCCGGGATAAAAGCGATTCATGCTCTTGCCGTCCACCGGATTGACGTGCGGCACTTTCTGCTCAAAGGACGGAAGGTTGATGAGCGGCACGACGATCACCGTCCCACTCAGCGCCGCCGGGTTGAGCACACCCAGCAAGCGTTCGAGCGCGATGATCGAAGCGTATTCCGTCCCGTGCGCGCCCGCCACAACGGCCAGCACCGGCCCCGGCTTCACGCCGTGAAAGACGGCGACCGGAATGTCGAGCGCGGCATCGCTGCCAGCGGGCACGGCGATCACGCCGGTCGCTTTTTGGCCGCGTGTGGCGGTCGCAGTGCCGACGGTAAAGGTCGCGCGTTCCTGCGCGGCCAACGGCGCGGCCGGCAGCAGACACAGCAACGTCAGGAATGGCAGTTTATACATCGCGTGATCTCCTTGGGTTAGGTTCGATATTGCAGAGTGATAAAGCTTGCGATTTTGCAGCCGCGTAGCGGTGACCTGAATTTAGCCCGGCGTTTCAACGCCGGGAAGCGCGGCACAACTGCCCTGCGTCGCGTAGCGACGGTTGAAACGGAAGCTATTGTCGCACAGATTTCAAGCGTCGCTACGCGACGCGGAACGGTTCCACTTCGACTACCGTGGTTTGAAAACCACGGCTAAATTCAACTGTCGCGCCGCGACAAAAACCAACAAGTCCGACATTTTTATTACCAACCATCATTGATCCATTCGCCCCCTGCTCACTCCGGCAACCCGACGCGCCGCACGAAAGCAGCAAAGCGAGCGGCGGCGCGCAGGCTGTCATAGAGGGGGTCGAACTTGACTTCAAAGATCAGCCCATTCGGTTCCTGCTCGGCTTTGGCCAGCCAGGCAAAGGCTTGTTCTTTGTCCGCCAGCCGTGTCTGGGCCAGCACGAAATTCATCGCCGGGACGTATTTGCCGCGTTGGGCTTGGGCATTCAATTGGCCGAGTTTCTTTTGCCAGAGGGCACGCACGGTGGCCTTGAAACCCGATGCGGCGTAGGTGCGATTAAGCAGTTGCGCCGCTTCGTTGTCTTCCGTCAGGGTCAATGCTTTGCTCCATTCGACGACGGCTTCCGGCTGCTTTCCTTGCAACTCGAAGGCGTCCCCTAACATTTCGTGCGTGATGGCATTGTTCGGGTCTAGCTCCAGCGTCTTTTGATATTGTTCGATGGCGCGGTCATAGGCGCGCGTCCGGTAGAAAAACCTGGCCAAAAAATAGTTATAGCGCACTGACATCGGTTCCATTTCCAGGACTCTTTGATGCTGGGCAAGCGCTTCTTCAGACCGCCCGACTTCTTCTAAAAAAGCGCCATAATGGCTGCGCCCCTCCGTGTATTTCGGATTTAATTCGAGGGCGCGCAGAATATCTTTCTCCGCCCCTGCCCGGTCGTGGTGAAACTGTTTGACGCCTGCCAGCGCGCTATAAGCATCGGGCAAGGTGTCGTCTAAGGCTAAGGCTTTATACACCGCCGCCTCTGACTTCGCCCAATTCTCGGCAGGCGACAAGGCACCAAATACGACACCAAAGCCGTAGTATTCCGCCAAGCCTGCGTAAGCGAGCGCATAGTTCGGGTCAAGGTCAATTGCCTGTTGATAATAATCGCGGCTTTTCTCAAACCCTTGGGCCGGAAATTTCAACCAATGGTAATGCCCTTTCAAGTAAAGCTGGTAAGCCGCAGCATTTTCCGTATAGTTTTTCGTCAACTTTTGCTCATCCGCGCCAGAGAGCTTGATTTGTAATTTGCGCGAGATGTCCCGCGCCACTTCGCTCTGCGCTGCAAGCAGGTTAGCAAGTTTCGGGTTATAGCGATCGCCCCAAAGTTGCGCGCCGCCCGTGACCTCAATCAGTTCGGTTTGAATGACGAGGCTATCGCCGCGTTGTTGCACGCGCCCGGTCAGCACGGCACGCACGCCCAGTTCTTTGCCAATGCGCTGTGGGTCATCCGCTTTGCCCTTGAAGCGAAAGACGGTCGTGCGTGGCAGCACGCGCAGGCGCGGCAATTGCGCCAGCGCGTTGATGAGCGATTCGGTCAGGCCGTCCGACAGATACTCCATCTCAGGATCGCCGCTCGCGTTGGTGAAGGGCAGAATGGCGAGCGAATCTATCGGCTTGGCGTTGCCCGCCAGAAAAGCGAAATAGCCGCCGACCGTCACCAGCGACAGCAACAGCAGCCCGACGCCGAGTTTGTGCCGTTTCATTTCACCAAGAATGACGGCGGCGCTCGAAGTCGTGCGCGCGGGAGCCGCCTCATTCGTCGCGGCCTCGGCTGGCGGCGCGTTCGTCGCCCCACCTTCCGGCAAAAGCTCGCGCGTCCCGGCGCTGCCGCCGGAAGGTGCGGCGACAAGCGCCTGCGCGCCTTTCAGCCTCGCCTCAAACTCGATCTCCTGCTTCAAGTCGCCGAGGTCAATCAATAGGTCTTTGACGTGTTGGTAGCGCTGCTCGCGGTCTTTGCGCAGCGCCTTGCTGACGATGCGTTGCAATTCGGCGGGCACGGCGGGCGCGTGCTGCGCGAGCGGCAGCGGTTCTTTTTCCACGATGGCGATGATCACATCGGTAGTCGTCGTGCCCGTAAACGGCACACACCCGGCGAGCATTTCATACAGCACAATGCCCAGGCTGAAGATGTCGCTGCGCGCGTCCATGTCGTGCAAGCCGCGCGCCTGTTCCGGCGACATATACCCGACCGTGCCCAGCACCGTGCCGGGGTTCGTCAATTGCGGATTGCGAATTGCGGATTGCGGATTCTTTGGCTCCACTTGTAATAGTGTTTCGGCTTCTTCATTCCGCATTCCGAGATCCACATTCCGCATTCCCCTGAGTTTCGCCAGGCCGAAGTCGAGAATCTTCACGCGCTCATCTTTGGTGACGAACAAGTTCTCCGGTTTCAAGTCACGATGGACGATGCCTTTCTCGTGCGCGGCGGCGAGGCCGCTGGCGATCTGCTGCGCGTACTCAAGCGCTTTGCGCACCGGCAGCGCGCCGTCTTTGAGTTGCGCGCGCAGTTCCACGCCTGCCAGCAATTCGGCGACGATGAAGGGCGCACCCGCGTGCGAGCCGATGTCGTAGATCGTCAGAATGTTCGGATGATTCAAGGCAGAGGTCGCGCGCGCTTCCTGTTCAAAGCGGCGCAACCGGTCGGCGTCGTGGGCGAAATCGGTGGGCAGGACTTTGATAGCGACATCACGATTCAGGCGCGTGTCCTGCGCCGCGTAAACCTCACCCATTCCACCCGCGCCGAGCGGGGCGAGGATTTCGTAGTGATTGAAGCGCGTGCCAGCGGCAATCGCCATCGTGGGGCCTCCTGAATGTTGTGTAATGGGGAGGGATAGCGCAGCTTAGCTGCCGCGCCGCCTGGCGGTCATCCGCGCAACGTGTCAGTAAAGCAGCCCCGACACGCCGTGCTGAACCAGCACGTCAACGCGTATACCGGCCGTTCGGCATTCTGACCGGCCCCGGATGAAAGAACTTCTCCGGCGTCATCACCCCATCTTTCTTGAAGACCCCGCCGTTTTTCATCACGAATTGCACGTTGCGCAAGGCATCAATATCGCTGAGCGGATCGCCCGCCACCGCAATCAAGTCGGCGAACATCCCGACCTTGAGCGGCCCACGTTCTTTGACGATGTCGGCGGCCTTGTAGCCATTGATCGTCAGCGCGCGCAGGATGTCGGCGTTGGGGATACCCGCCACCTTCCACGTTTCCAAAAAAGCAATCGTCAAATCGCCGCGCGTCAGCCATTCGCCGGTCTTGACGTCCTTCATACGTTCGTTCCAATAATCGAAGTCGGTCGAATAGGTCAGCGGCACTTTCTTTTCCCAGGCGTCGCGCAGCTTGGCGGCGGTTTGTTTGAAGGCCGCTTCAGTGCCGCGATAGTTGGTGAACGGTGTGTCAGTGCCCGCCAGGAAAATCCCCTTCTCGGCCATCTGGCGATGATGGTCGGGCGTCAGCGCCTGGCCGTGGGCGATGATGTGAATGCCCGCGTCAATCGCGCGTTGCGCGCCTTCGGGCGTTTGGACGTGGCCTTCGACCTTGCAGCCGCCCTTGGCCGCTTCGCTGATCGCCAGCTTGATGTCTTCGACCGAATAGCCCCAGGGTTTGCAATCAATGCAGAGCTTGATCGTGCGTGCGCCGAACAACATGTTCTCGCGCACGGCGCGGATGATTTCGTCGTGCGTGTTGGCATCCAGGTATTCGGGGTAAACGAGGTTGTGCTGCTTGTACATCTCCGGCGTAGGCCACAACTGACCGCCCGTGCCGCCGATGATGATACCCGACGGAATCACGGTCGGCCCCGGCAGCCAGCCCTGTTCGATGGCCTGGCGCAACGCCGTGTCGGCGTACATCCCGTTGTTGCCCACGTCGCGGATGACGGTGAAGCCCGCGTTGAGCAATTGAATGCCATTCGACGCCGCCTGTATCGCGCGCAGCGGCGTGGATTCCATCACGTAAGTCAAATAGTAATAATTATTCTCTGGCTGCTCTTTGTAGGTCATCGCCATGTGCGTGTGCGCGTCAACAAGGCCCGGCAGCACGGTGAGCTTCGACAGGTCAATGACCGTCGCGCCGGCGGGGATGGCGAGATTCGCGCCGATGGCTTTGATCTTTTCGCCTTCGATGAGGATGACCTGGTTGACCGCGGCCGTGCCGGTTTCAGGATCAAGCAAGCGGCCCGCTTTGATCGCGGTGATGGCAGGTGATTGCGCCACCGTTAGGCTTGCCAACAAGGCCACCAGCAACAGACCGAATGCAACAGTTTTTTTGTTCATGGGTTTCTCTCAAGAAGAATGAAATTGACGGATTGAATTCTGGGTACGCACCGCTTCCAGCGTGCGGGCGTGGCTTGAGACGTGGTGATGCCGAAGGTTTTCCTCTGGCCCTCTTCCGTCTGACGCCAAACCCGCACGCTGGAAGCGGTGCGTACCCAGGGCTAGGCGCTGCGCCTCGCGTTTGGCTTTGAACTCCGTGCCCGGCTTCCACTCCGGCCACTTGTCGCCTTGCGCAACGCGATAACCGAAGTATGGAAGATGCTTTTTCATGCCATCTCCTAGTGTTGTTGTAACCCGGCGCAGGCAGCGCATTCTCCATTCGCCATTCCTGGCAGGAACCCTGCTTGGCCAACTGTTCTCTGCAAGAGAATTGAGAATGACGAATGGAGAATGCCCGCAGCCTCAATTGTATTGGTCTGCGTTAGCGCACGTTCTTGTAAACCCGCCCGCCCTTCATCACAAACACGACGCGCGCCAACGCCGTGATGTCGCGCGTCGGGTCGCCCTCCACCGCAATCAAATCGGCCTCGAAACCCGGCGCGAGCGTGCCGATGCTGCTGTCCAAATTGAGCGCACGCGCCGCCAGCGAAGTCGCCGAGATGATGGCCTCCATTGGCTGCTGCCCGCCCTCGCGCACGCGCGCCAGCAATTCGTCGGCATTGCGCCCGTGCGCGCCTGCCACGGCGTCGGTGCCGTTGACCAGCTTCAACCCCGGCGTCGCCAGCGCGCGTTTGATCATCGCGTTGTTCAGCCCGACGGCTTTTTCCATATAGGCAAAGCCTTCCTCAGTGTAATTGCCGATGCCGAGGAAGCGCGCTTTGTTGCGCAGGTAGTTTTGCAGCACCAGGCCGATGTTCGGATCGAAATACACGCCGCGTTCGGCCATCAGCTTCAACGCTTCGTCGTCCACGAAAACACCGTGTTCGATTTGCCCGCAACCGGCGCGCACGGCGGCCTTGATCGCGCCGGCGGCGTGCGCGTGCACCATCGTGCGCAGCCCTTGGGCTTTGGCTTCGCCGCACACGGCCACAAGTTGTTCATCGGTCATCGTCTGGCCGCCGCCGTCACGGATGCTTTTGGACGCAAAAATTTTCACGACATCCGCGCCGTCGGCTTTTAGCTTGCGCACCTGTTCGCGCAGTTGTTCCGGCGTGCCGCTGTTTTCATTGAGCGAGCGGATGGCGGTCAGGATGCGCGGCGCGGGCAATGTGCCGCGCGCGCTGGCTTCGCGCAAGGCGACATCCGCCGCCGCGCCGACGCTTTGCACCGTGGTGAAGCCGGCCAGCAAGGTGGCGTAGGCGTTCTCTGCCGTGTACAACGCCTCCTGCGCAGGCGTCTCGCCGCGATTGCTGGCCCGGCCGTCCGCGCCAAAGTGATAGCTGATATGCACGTGCGTATCAATCAAGCCGGGCAGCACGGTCAGCACGCGCAGGTCGTAAGTCGGTGTTTCGCTCGACGCGGCGATCTTCACGATCTTCCCGCCCTGCACGACGAGGCTGGTGTTGCGCGCCGTGCCGCCTTTGCCATCCAGCAAAAGACCGGCGCGAATGACGATGGCGCGCTCTTGCCCGAGCAGCGGCATCGTCAAAAGCAGGCACAGCGTGGTTAAGAGTCGAAACTTACGCATGGTCGCCTCCAGGATTGTCGGGTAATGAAGTATGGAAAAGCGCGCGCAGTGTAACATTCGAGTGCAGGCGCGGCTATCCAATGCCGGAAAGCTGTTTGCGAGGGAGTTGGGCGCTAAACGGCAAGCGCCATTCTCCATTCGATATTCTCAATTCATTTGCAGAGGCCACCTTTGACAGGCTGCTCTCTGCCAGGAATTGAGAATATCGAATGGAGAATGGCGCTTGCTATCTCACCGCAAAACTCAGCGCGTGACGACGCGCTCAGCGCAATTTAACCTCGAAGGGCACATTCGGTGGATGCTGATTGTTCTTGCCCGTTTCGACGGTGCGTGGCAGGGCCTTGCCGTTGATTTCGAGCATGAAGCGCAAGACCGTCACCTTGTCATCCACCTTGAAATCGAAGCCATCAATGTCGTCATCCGTGCGCGTCGTGAAATTGATGCGGTGGTTGCCCTCTTTTTCGATCTTATCTTGCGCGCGTTGGGTGACCACAGTCGGTCTTCCGCTACGTTCGTAAATCCGCCCGCGCGGGCCTATGGTCAGGCGCGGGGGGCGGCCCGGGCGAAGCACGCGGCGCTCCGTTTCAAGGTCAATGCGTTTGAGCGATTTCAATGCGCCGTCTTCCGCCGTCACGTGACCGGTGAAACGGCGCATGGCTCCCGTCGTCGTCCAGCGCAACTTCCAGGTGTCGCCTTCGCGCCAGACGAAATAACCCATGTCGTGGCCTTCTTTGAATTCCGGCCGGCCATCGAACAACTCCGTTTGCGCCGAAGCGGCGGGGGCGCAGACAACAAAACACACGCCCAGCAACAGCCAGGCGCCGATTGATTTGAGTTTCAGCATCATTACTCCTTTGGGATCCTTTGGGATGAACAATCATTCCAGCCATCATTGGCCTAATTCGCGCACGTCATCAGACGAACGCCAGGCCGAAAAAGCCGAAGGGTTTTTTGGCGCCTAAACTCACAGCCATGCTTCAATCAAATGCGGCCCGGGTTCGGCCAAGGCGCGTTCAAGCTGGGCGACCAATTCATCCGCCGTCCGCACACGCACGGCGGGGACGCCCAACCCTTGCGCCAATTGCACCCAATCAATGGCGGGCGGCGCCAACGCAATCAGGCTTTGCGCGACCGGGCCGAATTCCTGCACGCCGGCGCGTTTCAACTCCAATCCCAAAATGCGATAGCTGTGGTTGTTGCAGATTACCGTCGTGACGTTGAGCGACTCGCGCGCCTGCGTCCACAGGGCTTGCAATGTATACAGCGCGCTGCCGTCAGCTTGGATGTTGATGACTGCGCGCTCAGGGCAGGCGATGGCCGCGCCGGTCGCGCACGGCAAGCCCAGGCCAATTGCGCCGCCGGGTTGGGTCAGATACGAATGCGGCGGCGCACCTTGCGAAGCGGCCAGGTACGAACCGCTGCTGGTGTTGCCTTCGTCCATGATGATGGCGTTGGGCGGTTGCACGGCGGCGACGGCGGCGCACAACGTTTCGGGCGTCAGTTGGCCGACGGGTTTGGTCGGGCGCGGGCGCGGCGGATTGAAGACCTCCAGCGGCGCATTGACCGCTTCGGCCAGCGCTTCGAGCGCGGCGACGGCGTCTTCGTGCGGTTCGGCCAGCACGTGCTGCTGTTGATCTTCTGAAATGAAATAGCTGGGCAAGCCGGGGTAGCCGAAAAACGAAACCGGCGTTTTGGCGCCCGCCAGAATGACCGTGCTGAACGGTTCGAGCGCGGCCAGCGCCTGTTCGGGGAAATACGGCAGCCGTTCGACACTGGGCAAATGCGGCGCGCGTTCCAGCCGTGCCGGGAAAGTTTCGCAGAGCAGCTTGCAGCCGGTGGCGGCGGCGATGCGCGCGGCGGCTTGCAGGCCGCGGTGTTTGAGCGCATGCCCGCCCAGGAACAACACGGTCGGTTGATTCTGTTGCAGCAATTCGATGGCGCGCGTGAGTTCTTCTTCTTCCACGCGCGCCGGCAGCGGCGCAGTGTTAAACAAGCGCGTCAGTCCACTGGCCGGTTCCAACTGGCAATCGTGCGGCACGATCAGCGTCGAGATATAGCCGGGATGCGCCGTGGCCGCCGCGATGGCGTCGGTCAAATCGCTGGCCAGTTTTTCGCCCGAGCGATTGCGACGCAACCAGTGCGAGACGGGCCGCGCCAGCGATTCAATATCGGAATTGAGTGGCGGGTCGGCGCCGATGTGCCAGGTCGCGTGTTCGCCGATCAGGTTGACGATGGGCGAACGCGCGCGCCGCGCATCGTGCAAATAGGCGATGCCGTTGGCGAAACCCGGCCCCAGATGCAACAGTGTCAACGCTGGCTTTTCGGCCATGCGCGCATAACCATCCGCCGCGCCCGTGCAAACGCCTTCAAACAGACAGAGCACGGCGCGCATCCCTGCGACTTCGTCGAGCGCGCGCACGAGCGGCATTTCGGTCGTGCCCGGATTGGCAAAACAGACTTCGATGTCCGCCTTGAGGGCGGTGTGAATCAGACTCTCGGCTCCATTCATAATTTCTCGTGTCGTGGGGGCACTTTGGGGCGGTACCGCGCGCGTGAGCAAGCGGCCACCTCGCCGACGGCCGCTTGCTCACGCGTGCGGTACCGTTAGCACGGCGTGCTGGCATCAATTTGTTTCCACCGCCCCGCCGCGCGCAAATACGTTTTGCCGCAGGTCAGGTCGCAATGTTCGCGCCCTTCTTTGGGTTTGTCACAGCAGTATTCCGTCGCAATCAAATCGGGCGACTGATCGCCGTTCAGGTCGAGCGCCATGATGACATTTGGCAGCGCTGCGCCTTTGGGCAAATCCGCCGCGTTGAGCAAGCCGCGATTGAGCGCGCGGGCCTGCGGGTTGGCCGGATAGATCACACAGACCTGAAAGGGCGCGTAGCTGCCTTCGATGCGGCCCGGCACCGCCAGCACGGCGTCAACATAGGCAGCTTGCGTCAACGGCTCGAATTCGATTTCCCATTGCTTGGGCAACGACTCGCTGCATGGGTTCTCGACAAGTTTCGCGTTGGTGATGCGGGCTTCAAGCGCGGGCAAGGCGCTGCTCAAGGCCAGGATCGTGACCGTGCCGCCCGGTTTCGGCGGCGTTTTGAAAACGACATTGCTCAATTGCAAGACGCGGCTTTGCGCATCATCGGGGCGCTGCAACGGCACAATAACCGCGTTCAAGACCGCTGGCTCTAACGCCAGTGCGGGGATTTCTGCAACCGCCACTGGCGCCGCGTTTGGAGAAAGTTGCGCCACGGGCGGAGGCGCCGTTTGTGGCGGCGCAGGTTCGTGCCCACCACAGGCGCAAGTTAAAATAAGCAATGACCAACCAAGCCAACTCGAAATAGCCTTCATTGATCCCCAGGGAATGGCGAAGCCTTTGGAGTGCGCGCGGCACAGGCCGCCGCTTTGGTAATCCTTTAATCCGTCGCATGCGAGGGCATACCAAAGCGGCGGCCTGTGCCGCGCGCACTCCAAAGACGCTCCGCGTCGGAAGAAGCAGAAATTGCAGTTATTTTGGCGGCATGCGCAACGCGCCATCCAGCCGGATGACTTCGCCGTTGAGCATTTCGTTTTCAATAATATGCCGCGCCAGCGCCGCATACTCGCGCGGTTGACCCAGCCGCGCAGGGAACGGCACCTGCGCGCCCAGCACCTTTTTCACGTCTTCGGGCAAACCGGCCAGCAATGGCGTGTCGAACAGGCCCGGCGCAATCGTCACCACGCGAATGCCCAGCCGCGCCAGGTCGCGCGCAATCGGCAAGGTCATCCCGACGATGCCGCCTTTCGACGCCGCATACGCCACCTGCCCAATTTGTCCGTCAAACGCCGCCACCGAAGCCGTGTCGACCAGCACGCCGCGTTCGCCACTGGCCTTCGGCTCTTGTTGCGACATCTGCGCCGCCGCCAGCCGAATCACGTTGAAGGTGCCGATCAAATTGACCTCGATGATTTTTTTGAACGAGGCCAGTGCGTGCGGCCCGTCTTTGCCGACCGTCTTTTCGGCGCCGCCAATACCCGCGCAACAGATCGCGCCGTGCAAGGCGCCGAAGGTTGAAACCGCCGTGGCGACAGCCTGCTGCACCGCCGCTTCATCCGCCACATTCGTTTGCACGAAGCGCGTCTGCGCGCCGAGTTCAGCCGCCAATGCCGCGCCCTTGTCAGCATTGATGTCGGCGATGACCACGTTGCCGCCCGCTTCGGCCAACAACCGCGACGTCGCGCCGCCCAACCCGGATGCGCCGCCCGAAACTAAAAATGTATTGCCTTGTATTTGCATATTGGTAGTCAGTAGTCAGTAGTCAGTAGTCAGTAGTCAGTAGTCAGTAGTCAACGGGCGGTTGTAATTAACCGGCTACCGACTACCGATTACCGGCTACTTCATTCTCTCAACAATGGTGCAAGTCGCCATGCCATGCCCAGCGCA